>JAUHWK010000665.1 GCA_030424555.1 bacterium
CCACCTCAACGAGCCGGTGCCGTCCTTGGCGCGCACGATCGCGGAGCAAGGGGGCGGCCGACACGTCCCCAAGGAGCTCGACGCCCTCGTCACGGCGGCCCTCGCCAAGGACCGCAACGACCGTCCGGCCACGATGGACGAGGTCGTCACGATCGTCGAGGGCATCCTCGACACGCTCGACCCCCACCGCACCCGCACGCTGCACCTTCCACCGCCTCCGCCGGGTCCACGGCGGTGGGGCCTGCTCGCCGGGATGGCCCTCCTGGCGATGATGCTGGGCGCAGTGGTCGCGCTCGCCACCCGCGAGGTCGCGGTCGCCCCTGAGGCACCCGCCGTCGCCGCGAGCCCAGACGCCACGGAGCCCACACCGGGTGCGGAGGCCAACCCGGTCGATGCAGCGGGTGCTGCCGAGGGCGCCACCGCCGCGACCGAGGAGGTCGCTCCGCCGACGGAGGCGCCCCCCAAGGAGGCTGCGCCGGCCGCCGCCCCGGAGCCGAAGCCCGCGCCGGCCAAGCCCGCGCCGCGACGCACGTCCGGGACCACGTCACGTCCCCGGCCCGCCCCGCGGCCCAAGAAGCCTGCCAAGCCAGCCGACACGCCCGAGGACGTGCCTCAGGGGTACAAGGGGATGCCGGAATTCTGATGATGAGCCGACGTCCATGGTCTTTGGTGGGATGGTTGATCCTCGTCGGCGTGGCGACGAGGATCCCGGATGCGTGGGCCGATCCACGCGACGACGCCCGTCGTCATTTCCAGGCCGCGCTCGATGCCGCGGCGGTGGAGGACTACCGCCGCGCCGTCAACGAGTTCCTGGCCGCGTACGCAGCCATCCCGCACCCCGTGACGGCGTTCAACATCGCGCGCTCGTACGAGGACCTCGGCGAGCTCGAGGACGCGCTGTTCTGGTTCCGCAAGGTGGTCGACCTCGACCCCTCCCGTGCCCCCGAGGCCCAGCCGGCGATCGACCGTCTCCAGGCCGCGCTTGCGCCCCCCGAGCCGGTGGCGCCCCCGCCGGCATCGGTCCCGGTGGCGGACGACGAGGACGCCATGCGCGCCCGGCTGGAGGCGCTGGAGGCAGAGCAGGCGGCCCTTCGGTCTCGCTTGGGGCTCGCCACCCAGGTCAACCCGGTCACGGTCGTGATCGAGGACGACATGGGGTCCGCCGAGGACGAGCCCACGGCCGAGACGCCCGACGAGGGCGACAGCACCGGACCGGTTGCGGACGCCCCCACGCCGGACGTCGACGCGCCCTCCACAGGCGCCACGGATCCAGAAGCGGCGCCCGAAGAGGCCGTGGCAGCCGCGGAGAATCCCACGGACGAAGCCACCGAGCCCGCCACTTCGGGCGGGGAGGGCCTGGTCGGCCTCGACGCCTTCGACCCCTACGAAGAGGTGGTCGTCACCGCGTCCCGGTACGGCCAGGATCCCCTGGACTCGCCACAGAGCGTCACCGTGCTCACCGGCGAGGACATCCGGATGTCGGGTGCCGTGCATGTGGCCGACGCGCTGCGTCGGGTGGTCGGCGTCGAGATGATGTCGATGTCGTCGGGCGTTCCCTGGCTCGGCATCCGCAACTTCAACACCGAGATGAACAACAAGGTGTTGTGGCTGGTCGATGGCCGTCCGGCGATGATCGCCTTCCTCGGCTCGGCGATGCCCGTCACCCTGGGGGTCACGCTCGAGGAGATCGAGCGCGTCGAGGTGATCCGGGGTCCGGGATCGGCGATCTACGGTGCCAACGCCGTCACCGGCGTGATCAACATCATCACCATCCAGCCTGGCGACGGCC
>JAUHWK010000129.1 GCA_030424555.1 bacterium
GTGTCGGCCGATCCATCGGCCGACCCGTCGCAGGCGAGCAACGCCGTGCAGGCGATCACGCCGACCAGGGGATGGCCTGCCCGCGGGAGCCGCCCGCGACCCGCGGCGGCGCGCGACGGGCCGGCGGCCGATGCTGGCTCGGGTTGTGGCGGGGTCGGCGAGGGGGCCATGGGGTCTCCGACAGCGTCGGATCGTAGCGTGGGTCCTGGTGGGTCGCTACCGCGAGGATGCCCTGTCCATGGGGTTCCAGGTCACGAAACGACACGCCACGGTGACATCTCGGTGCCGGTCGCCGAGGGGGTCTCGGCTCGCCCCGTGTCGCGGTCCCGCGGTTCGGCTAGCCTGGGGTCATGCCGATGATGCTCCTCGACGCCCTCGCCCATCACGCGCGCACCCGGCCCGACGCCCCGGCCCTCACCTGGCTGGAGGACGGGGAAGCGGCGCGCAGTACCTGGTCGTACCGCGACCTCGCAGGGCGCGTGGCGGGCATGGCGGCGGCGGTGCGCACGGTGGCGTCGGCGGGCGACCGGGTGCTGCTGATCACGCCCGAAGGACCGGATCAAGCCGTCGCGCTGCTGGGGTGTGTCCTGGCAGGGGTCGTGCCCGTTCCGCTGCACCTGCCGGATGGCCCGCGGGCGGACGACGCCCGTCGCAAGATCGCAGGCGTCGCCGACGACACCGCGCCGGTGGCCGTCCTCAGCACCGTCGAGGGGGAAGACGAGGCCGTCGGACCCCTCCGGGGGACCGCCTGGGCCGACCGCCCGGTCCTGCACGTCGAGTCGGTCGCCCCGGCCGATCCCGACTGGGCCGCGCCCCCCCGTGCAGACGACGACCTGGCCTGGCTGCAGTACACCTCAGGAAGCACGGGCGACCCCAAGGGCGTGTGCGTGGCGCACGGCCCGCTCGCCCGCAACCTGCACGGGTTCGACGTCGGGTTCGACCACGCCGATCCCCTCGTCGTCGTCACCTGGCTGCCCGGCGTCCACGATCTTGGCGTGGTGTATGGCCTCGCGCTCCCGCTGTGGAAGGGCGGGCACGCGGTCCGGATGGCCCCCGACGCGTTCGTTCGACGCCCCGCCCGGTGGGTGCGGGCACTGCACGCGTGGCGGGGCACCCACACCGCGTCGCCGGACTTCGGGTTTGCGCTCGCGGCGGCCCGGACCCCGGCGGAGGCCACCGAGGGCCTGGACCTGTCCTGCGTTCGCGTGGTCCTCAATGGCGCCGAGCCGATCCGTCACCCGTCCGAGAAGGCCTTCCTCGACCGCTTTGTGCGGTGTCGTCTGGATCCCGCAGCCGTGCGCCACGCCTACGGGATGAGCGAGGCCGTCGCGGTGATGAGCAAGGAGGATGTCGGCACCCCGCGGGTGTTCCGGTCGGTGGCGCGCACGGCGCGCACGGAGGGGCGCTTGGTCGACAGCACGGAGCCGGAGGCGGCGAAGGTGGCGGGCAATGGCCGGGCGATCGAGGGCCTGACCATCGCGGCGGTGGATCCGGCCACCGGCACGCGCCTCGGCCCGGACGCGATCGGGGAGCTGTGGTTGCACGGGGACACGCTGGGCATCGGCTACTTCGGCCGACCCGACGCGAGCACCGCCACGTTTGGCGCGCGCACCACGGATGGCGTCGGACCGTGGACCCGCACCGGGGACCTGGGCGCGGTGGGGACCGACGGCACCGTGTACGTGACCGGACGGCTCAAGGACGTGCTGGTGGTGCGGGGCGCCAACCACCACGCCGAAGATCTCGAGCACACCCTGGAGCGGTCCCACCGAGCGCTGCGGCCCGGGGGGGCGGTCTGTGTGGCCGACGTCGGGCCGGACGGCGCCGAGGCGGTCGCGGTGATCGCGGAGGTGCGTCCCGAGGATCTGCCCGTGGACGCCGTCGTCGGCGCGGTTCGTGCTGCGCTCGCCGACACGCACGGGATCGCGCCGGTGCGGATCGTGCTGGTGCCGCCGCGGGCGGTGCCGAAGACCTCCAGCGGAAAGCGCCGCCGGCGGGAGAGCGCACGGATGCTGCACGCCGACGCCTTCGAGGTGCTCGGGGCGTGGCGCATTGGGGAGGTCGCCGAGGCGCCCCGGGGTCCGGACGTGGGCGACCAGGTCCGCGGATGGATCGCGGGGCGGCTGGGGATCCCAGCGTCGGCGGTCCCCGTGGACGTGCCGCTGCGCGACCTCGGGCTCGACTCGCTCCAGCTGATGGAGCTGGCCGAGGCGCTCAGCGGGTGGGTCGGTCGCTCCGTGGCGCCGTCCGACCTGTTCGCCCACCCCACGGTGCAGGCCCTGGTGTCGGCGGTGGCCCCGCAGGACGACGCGGTGGAGGGCGACGCGCTGGTCGATGCGGTCGACGCGGCCCTGGATGCGCTGGACGACCTGCTCTGAGGCAGACCACGGGCGCGGGCGGGTCTCCGGCCGGGTCCCCGTCTGCCGCCCTGACGCGCGCTGCGACCGTTCAGTCCCCGATGGGAATGTCGCGGGCGCCGCCGCCCACGCGGGGAACGGTGACGAGGAGCACGCCGTCTTCGAGGGAGGCGGACACGCCCTCGGCGTCGACATCGGGCGGCAGGAGGAACTCGCGGCGGAACGTGCCGACGCCGCGCTCGAGGCTGCGGGTGCGCGCCTCCGCGGGCGGGGACGCCTTGCGCTCGCCCTCGATCACCAAGCGGGCGCCCTCGAGGCGGACGCGGACGTCGGCCCGGGCGACCCCAGGAAGGTCGCACTGCACGACGTGCGCGCCTTGCGTCTCGTGGACGTCGACGTCGGGCGTGAAGCCCGGTCCGCGCGAGATCGACGGCAGGGCGTCGGCCATCAGGTCGCGCAGCATCGGATCGCGGGAGAGGAGCTTCTTGAGGTGCGACAGGGCGACGTCGGACGGGGTGGACATGCGGACCTCGCGGGAACGTCCGGCCCCTAACCGGTGCTGGGCAGGGTGCCGGTGGACCGTGCGGGGGCATCCCTGGACACGCCCGGCGCACGCCAACGCGCTACCCCCCAGGCGTGACCTCCTCCCGTCCAGACCCCCTGTCCGTCCCCCCGCCAGAGCCGGCCGAGGGCGACGCGGATCCGTCCTCCCAGACCCCGTCGTCGCGGGGTGCGGGGGACCGTGTGGCGTCTACGTGGAGCATCGCGGATCGGCGGGGCGGGCCGGTCCTCTCGCTGCCTCGGATCGACCACCGCTTCGGGTCGGGTCCCACCGTGGCGATCGTCGCGAACATCCACGGGGACGAGGTGGTCGGCATCGGGGCCGTCCAGGCGATCGATCGCTGGCTGACGGCCCACGGCGGCATGGGACGGGTGGTGTTGTTCCCGTCGGTCAATCCACAGGGGCTGGCCCGGCAGGTCCGCCATGTGCCGGCCGATGAGCTCGACCTCAACCGGGTGTTCCCGGGCAACCCGCGGGCCTCGCTCGCCTCCCGCACGGCCGCGGCGCTGTGGTCCCAGCTCCAGGCGTTGGACCCCGCGCTGGTGGTCGATCTGCACGCGGACGCGCTCGACGCGATCCCGTACGCGATCGTGGATCGTCCGGTGCGGCTGGATCCTTCAGCCCGGCGCGCGCTCGGCACCCGCATCGAGGCCTGTGCCGACGCCACGGGCCTCACCGTGCTCCGCGAGTACCGCGACGACGTCTACCAGCACTTCGGGCTCGACCGCTCGCTGGCGGGGTGCGTGGTCAACCAGCTCGGCGTGCCGGCGATCACCCTCGAGGTCGGTCCGCGCCGCGCGATGCGGCCCGACGACGTCACCGTGTCGATGCATGCGGCGCTTGGGGCGATGCACGCGGTGGGTGCGGTCCAGGCGCCGCCCGTCGTCCACCACACCCGGATCGAGGGGCCCTGGCGGCGTGCGGCCCCGTCCCGTCCCCGGCGAGGGGGGCTGCTTGTGACCCGCTGTTCTCCGGGAGATCGGGTGGACGCGGGACAGGTGATCGCCGAGGTGCGCGACCTGTCGGGGGAGCGGCTGGACGTGCTGCGCGCCGAGGCGCCGGGGGCGGTGGTGAGCTGGATCGAGTCGCCGTGGGTGTCGGCGGGGGCCCTGGTGGGCACGCTCGCGGTCGCCGACGAGGGTCCCCTGTGAGCGTGGTCATGGGACGGAGGTCAGGCTGATGGCCGGTCGAAACCGCACCCCCCGCCGTGGTGGCAAGGGGGGAGGACGTCGTCCCTCGCCGGAGCCGTCGGCGCCTCGCCGGCCGGTGCCCGACGATGCCCTGGTGGTGTCGGGCAAGTCGCGGCACTGGCTCACCCAGGGCTTTCCCTGGGTCTACCCGGACGAGGTCGTCGGCGGGGATCCGGGTGCGCCCGGGAGCACGCGCCGGCTGCTCGCGACCGACGGCACCGTGCTGGGGGTCGGCCTGACCGACCGGGGACGGCTCGCGGCCCGGGTGATGCGGCACGACGAGGGCTTGCTGGACGAGGCGTGGATGCACGCCCGGGTCCAAGCGGCGTGGGACCTCCGGCGCCAGGCCGTGCTCACCGACGACACCACCTGCTGTCGCCTGCTGCACGGGGAGAACGACGGGGTCCCGGGGGTTCGGGTCGACCTGTGGGGTGAGGTCGCGACCGTGGTCCTGGACGGACCGGCGCTGGCACCCCTGCTGGACCCGCTCGCACGCGCGCTGCGGTCGATCGTCGGCGTGACGTCCGGGTTCCTCTGCTACCGGCCCGACAGCCGCGACGAGGTCGACGTCTCCCGCTTCCGGCCCCTCCCGGGGCGGCTGTGGGGCGAGCTGGCGGAGGACGCGGAGATCGAGGTGCTGGAGGCCGGTCTTCCCCTCGGGGTGCGCCCGGGCGATGGACCGGACACCGGCGTGTACATGGACATGCGGGACGTGCGGGCGTGGCTGCGGCCCCATCTGGGCGGTCGCCGGGTGGTCAACCTGTTCTCGTACACCGGCGCGTTCAGCACGGCGGCGCTGGCGGCCGGGGCGGCCCACGTCACGACCGTGGATCTGTCGGGGCCCTACCTGGCCCGTGCCGCCGACAACCTCGCCCGCCTCGAGGCCATCCAGCCCGGGGTCTCCGATCGCCACGATCTGGTGGAGGACGACGCGTTTCGTGCCCTGGATCGGATCCGGCGCAGCGAGGCGCCGGTCGACGTCGTGATCTGCGATCCACCCAGCTTCTCCCATGGTCCCGCGGGCACCTGGTCGGCGGTGTCGGACACGCCGCGGCTGGTCGCGGCCTGTGCGCGGGTGCTGGCGCCCGGCGGCTGGTTGGTGTTCGCGTCCAACCACGGCCAGACCTCGCCCCGCAAGTTTCGCGGCGCGGTCCACGACGGCCTGCGCAAGGCCAAGCGCGAGGCGGTCGAGCTCACGTTCCTGGGGACACCCCCCGATTTTCCGGCCGCGGTGACGTTTCCCGAGGCGCACTACCTCAAGGTGGGTGTGTGGCGTCTGGCGTGATCCCGCCCGCCCGGATCGACGGCGACGGGATTCGATACGCCGCGCCGCTGGTGGACGGCACCTTCCTCGGTCGTCGCAAGCGCTTCTTCGCGGACGTGCGGCTGGACGACGGCACCGAGGTGGTGGCCCACTGTGCAAACACCGGGGCGATGACCGGGACGAGCACGCCGGGCGCGCGGTGTCGGGTGCTGGACGTCCGGGGTCGGGGCCGCTCTCTCGACTGGTCGCTGGAGCAGATGGAGGCGGACGGCGCGTGGACGCTGATCCACACCGGGCGCCCCAACCGGGTGGTGGAGGCCGCGATCGCCGCCGGGCGGATCCCGGAGCTGGCGGGCCTTGGCCCCCTGCGCCGGGAGCGTCCGTATGGCGACGGACACCGGATCGATCTCGCGTCGGAGGACGCCTCGGGGCGGCGCGTGCTCGTCGAGGTCAAGAACGTCACCTGGGTGCAGGGTGGGGTCGCACGCTTCCCCGATGCGGTCTCGGTGCGGGCCACCCGTCACCTGCACGCCCTCGCGGACGCGGTGGCGGCGGGCGATCGGGCGGTGGCCGTGCTGCACGTGGCGCGAGGGGATGCGGACCGGGTCGCGCCGGCCGACGACCTCGATCCCGCGTTCGGGGACGCCCTGCGTGCGGCCCGTGCGGCGGGGGTGGAGGTCCTCGCGGGCCGGGTGGCGATGGACCGACAGCGGGCGTGGTGGGCAGGCCCCCTGCCGGTGGTCGATCGCCTCGCAGACGCCCTGACGGGGGCGTCGGGACGAGGCTAGATCCCACGCACGGGCTGGAGACGCACATGGACGGACCCTGGAAGGTGACCGCGGTCGCGGGCATCGCGGCGTGGGCCGTGGCCTGTGGCCTGCCCGAGACGATCGAGGACGGGTGTCGCGACGGGATCGGCGGGGTGGGGTTGGACGACGACCTCGCGCCGGGCTTCGAGCACCTCGACTGCGTCCGTGGCTACCTCGGCCTGTCTCGCGTCGCGGCGTCCGAAGGGGTGCTGACGATGAGTCGAGGGCATGCCGGGTGGCTCGAGGCTCATCCGCCGCCGCTCGACAATGGGCGTCCCCCACGTCGTTCCGCGTGGATGATCCAAGCGGATCCGGAGGCGGAGGCGTTCACGGGCCGCACGCCCACCGCGCGCGCGGAGGCGGCGTTCGTGCCGCTGGAGGACGCCCACGCCTGGGGGTTCGTCCTGCCGGACACGGGCGGGCAGAACACTGGCTGGATCGACGATCCGTTCTACCGCGACATGCTGCTTCAACCAGGGCTTCGCGCGATCGGTGCGGCGCGCTTGGATGCGTCGCACCTCGTGGTGGACGCGGTGGCGTCCCTGCCCGCCAACCGCGCGATCCACCGTCCGGTCGCGTGGCCGCGCGACGGGGAAACCGGGGTCCCGGTGGCCTGGGTGCCCGACGGGGTCGCGGGCAATCCGCCGATCGCGGCCGACCCCGTGTCGTCCGGTGGGTACGGCTACCCGGTGTCCTGGACCTTTGGGGCGGGGGGCGTGCTCGACGTCCACCGCGCCCTGTCCAACCCCCTCGGGCTGGTGGTCGACCAGGAGGCGGGCGGTGCCTCCCTCGTCCCGGCGTCCGGGGACGCGGTGCCGATCGAGGCGATCCTGCCGTTCGAGGGCCTGGACACGCCGGCGTGGCTGGTCACCACCGTGGTGTTGGTCCCGCTCGCGCCGCTCGAGGCGGACACCCGCTACACCGCGACGGTCCACCTCACGACGCGGTTTGGACCCGTCACGGCGCGCACCGCGTTCACCACGGGCCCCGAGACAGCCGACACCGACTAGCAGCGTTCGGGAAAGCTCGGCTGTCGGCGTTGGGATCCGGGAATCACCTGCGAGCCTCCGCAGCGAGGAGACGTGCGAGCACACCGAGGTTGCACCGGATCGCGACGGCATGTGCCTGCTGCCGCGCGGACGCGATGCGAAAGGCTCGGGCCCGCCGAGCGCCATGGCGAACCAAGTCGTTCACCAGCTGTTCTGATTCGGTGCGGCGTCGGTAGGCGACGCGCCGTTCGGGACGCGCCCATGCCGCACGGGCGTCACGCAGGGCGCGCTCGTCGTGGTGGAGCACCAAGACCCTTCCTTGCCTGCGAGGTCGTCCGCGCGGGCTTCCGGGCTTGGTCGAGAGGCGCTTCGGCAAGCACTTGATCGATAGCGAGCAATCGCCGCAATGGGACATCGGCCAGATGTACCGCGGTCGGACACTCCCCGTTCGAAGGTCGTCCGTCTCAACGCCCGCCGGGCACCGGGCCACGTTGCGCTCGAAATCGATCTGGAAGGCGTCCTTGCCAAGTCGTCCGCTTGGCTGCGGGCGTACGCGTTGCGGCGGTGCGATGAGGTCGATGCCCTCGTTGGCGAGCTGGGTCCTCGTGTCCGTCGCGCCGTACGCCGTATCCGCGAGTACTGCCGAGAGGTCCTCGCGAACACGCCTGGCCCTACGGATGACCGCGTGCCCCGCCGGTGCCTCTGGAGCATTGGCTGCAACGACATCGACCGCCAGGATCATCCGCGAGCTCACGTCGCCGAGGACGTGCAGCTTGTAGCCCTTGTAGGGCTGGCTCATTGTCTTTCGGCCTGACCGAGCGTCGGGGTCCGTGATGCTGACGATCCGGTCTCTGGCCACCTGACGGGCGATGGACAAGCGTCCATCCTCGTCCTCCTCCAGATCGGACTCAATCACGCGGAGCAGCACGTCACAGCGCTCCAAAACTCCCTCCCGATGCCCAGCCGGAAGGACTGGCACAAGGTGTCGGACGCGAGCCACGACGTCGATCACCGTCCGGGCGACATGGTCGGTCGCCCGATGACGCGCCTCCTTCTCCCGCCAATCGACGTCCAGCCCACCCTTGGCGCTCTTGGAGTGGAGCCATCCGATCCCGGCGACGAGCTCGGTGAGCGACCCGCAGTCGTTCGCGGCACGCGACACATGGCGAACCAGGCTTCGGAGCCCGTCCGCGAGCATCCGGAGCGTGCCCTTCAAGGCTCCGAAGCACCACATGGGCGTGCTGTCCATCGCCCAGACTGCCGTTCCATCCAGCCGCGCCATCACGGTCCGAGCGATGTGCTCGTGGAGAACGACGTAGCGGGGAAGGTCGCATCCACGACTCCGCTTTCGCAGCCATCGCTCGAACTCACGTACGGTCTTCTCCGTCGGCGTCCCACCGACGCCGATCGGCAGACCCATGGCAGCGCGCCAGGCCAGATCCGTCTTCGCACGACGGCAAGCGCCAAGCCGGCTCGTGCCCTCGTCGGACCACTGCAGCACCATCAACGCGAAGAGCACGTCGGCGGGCCACGCGGCGCGGCCTGCGGACCGTCCCGAGGACACGTTCCCTCTCCACTCGGCGGCCAGGAAGGTCGGGAACAGGTCGTGTCGGTGCTCGGCAAGCAACCAAGGGACCGAACCGACCTCCACGCAGCCGGGGTCAAGGGCGACCGGATTGCGAAACGAACAGGAAGGCGCGCGGCGAATGGGCACGGGGACCTCGGGGCCACCGAGATCTTGCCGCCGCAACCAAACCGCGTGATCAGGTGCGCCGGCACCCGGTGGTTGGTGGGTTCTTGGCGTAGACAACCACCGGATCACCCGGTCATCGGGTGCCTTCCACACCTCGAACCACGTGTTCCACGATTGCGATCGTCGAACCTGAGATCCTGAGCTTTCCCGAACGCTGCTAGGGCACGGGGCACAGCACGTCGATCGCGGTCGTGTGGCCTGCGAGCACCGGCAC
>JAUHWK010000130.1 GCA_030424555.1 bacterium
GTAGTCGAGGCCGTCGTCGGCGAAGCCGCCCGCCTCGAGCGCACTGCGGTACTCGTCCCACGGCGCCGTCGAGATGTCGGGGTACATGCCGACGACGATGTTGCCGTCGGTGGCCTCCTCGGCACCCTGCTGGGCCAGCTCGGCGACACCGCCATCCTGTTCCAGGTCAAGGCCGTGGATGACTCCGCTGGCACCATCGACTTCTTCGGTGGCATCGGCGACAAGGACGGCGCGGGCACCATCACGGTCGACCCCTGCGACCCGACCTTCGCCCTCGGCGATGTCGCGGGCGGCGGCGCCGACTTCGACAACCCGTACTTCGAGCTCAACGCCCCCGGTGGTCTGACCATCGCCGCCGCCGGCGTCGAGATCACCCTCGATGAGGTCCTCCTGTCCGGTGCCTTCACGGCCGACGGCTCGGAGATCGGTGGTGCGCGCCTCGCCGGCGCCGCCGACGCCCGCAAGCTCGCCCCGGCCCTCGAGGACCTGCTGAGCGACATCTCGGACGCCGACAGCCTCTGCACGCTGATCAGCTCCTTCGGTGTCACCTGCGACGCCTGCACCGACGGCCAGAACTACTGCCTGCAGATCGACGCGCAGAACATCGTCGCGGAGGAGGTCGCTGGCCTCACCTTCGACGAGCGCAGCGACAGCGACGTCGAGGCGGACACCGCTTGCGCCGAGTGAGTCGTACGCTCTGAGGAGGCGGGTCCTTCGGGATCTCGCCTCCACCCGAGGGGTCGGATGGTTCGCCATCCGGCCCTTCTTGCGTTGGGAGGCCGCCCACCGCGCCGACGGGGTTTGTCCCACGCGTGGCCTGCGGTACGGTGGCCCGCGGAGGGGTGATGCGCTGGACTGGGCCGCCCATCGTGCTGTGGTGCGCCCTCGTCGCCAGCGGGTGCGTGGTGTCGGACGCCTTGGTCGATCGCGTGTTGGACGCCGACGGGGACGGACACCGGACGGCTGCCGCCGGAGGGGACGACTGCGACGACACCCGGGCCGGGGTCAGCCCCGACGCCCCCGAACGCTGTGGCAACGGCCTCGACGACAACTGCGACGGACGGGTCGACGACGTCGGCGTCGACGCGATCACGGTGTACCAGGACGCGGACGGCGACGGCCACGGCGACCGGTCGACGGCACGAGACGTCTGTTCGATCGCCGACTTCGAGTCCACCTCCAGCGACGACTGCCTGGACGCCGATCCCGAGGTGTTCCCGGACGCGCCCGAGCGCTGCAACGGCCTCGACGACGACTGCGACGGCACGATCGACGAGGGCCTCCCAGCCCCCGCGTGGTTCCGCGACGCCGACGGCGACGGCTTCGGACAGCCCGACGATCCCGTCCACGCCTGCGTGCCACCCCCCAACCACGTCGCGAACGATCGGGACTGCGACGACCGGCGGCGCACCGTCCATCCCGGAGCCGACGATCCGCCCTACGACGGCCTCGACGCCGACTGCCGCGGCGACGACGACTTCGACGGGGACGGCGACGGCGCGGCAGCGGCCCCCTGGGGTGCCGACTGCGACGACACCCGCCCCGACATCCATCCGGGGGCCGAGGAGGTCCCGTGGAACGCCCTGGATGAGGACTGCGACCCCACCAACGACCACGACGCGGACCGGGACGGCTTCGAGGCCTGGTTCACCGGGGGACCGGACTGCGCCGACACGGACGCCGACGTGTACCCGGGTGCGCCAGATGTGCCGTACGACGGACGCGACGCCGACTGTGCGGACGACGACGACCACGACGCGGATGGAGACGGGCTGCGGGGCGGGCCTGGGTTCGACGAGGACTGTGACGACGACGACGATCGCGTGGGCGGACCGGGCGTGTGGTACCGCGACAGCGACCTCGACACGTGGGGCGACGGGGCCGTGACCACCACGGCGTGCGATCGGCCTGGGGGCCACTGGACCCACCGCTCCGGGGACTGCGACGACGCCGAGGCCCGCGCCCATCCAGGCGCCCTCGAGACGGCGCACGGATGCGACGGGGTCGACAACGACTGCGACGGCGCGACCGACGAGGACGAGGGCGTGCTGTGGTTCCTCGACTTCGACGGCGACGGGCGGGGCGATCCCGCGATCCTCGCCCCCCGCGCGTGCGAGCCGCCCGCAGGGCGCTGGGCCGACAACGCCTTTGACTGCGACGACGACGATCCCGACGTGTACGTCGGGGCCCCCCTGCTGTGTGGCGGGGGGGACGAAGACTGCGACCCGTCCACCCCGTCCGAGCCCCTCGGGTGCCCGACCGACACGGACCCGTCGGTCAGGTAGGCCGCGGCAAGATGTCCTGCGGGTCAGGGACCGGCAGCGCGAGCCGGTCCAGCACGGCCTGCAGGTCCGGTGGCGGGGGCACGACAAACTGGCAGGGCCGGCCGTCTGCGGGATGGGCGAAGCGCAGCTGCCACGCGTGCAGCATCGGGCGGTCGCGGTCGCCCACCAGATCGCGCACGAGGCTGTTTGGACGACGCTTTCCCGCGTACGTTCCGTCGCCCAACAGCGGCCATCCGGCCTCGGCCAGGTGGACCCGCACCTGGTGGGTGCGTCCGGTCTGCAGCACACACTCCACCAGGGCACAACCCCGCGCCGCCGAGCGACGCCGCCAGTGGGTGATCGCCTCCTTGCCGTGGGATCCCTCAGTGGAGGCAAAGCGAATCCGGTCCTTGGGGTGACGCGCCAGGCGAGACTGGATTGTCCCCGACGGGGCGCGGGGCACGCCCATCGTCACCGCGAGGTAGCGCCGCCCCGCGCTGTGGTCGGCGAACTGCGCCTGCAGCGCGCGGTGGGCCGTGTCGTGCTTGGCCACCACGAGCAGCCCGGAGGTGCCGCGGTCGAGGCGGTGGACGATGCCTGGACGAGCCACGCCACCGATCCCCGACAGGTCGCGGACGTGGAACAGCAGCGCGTTGACCAGGGTGCCGTCGGGATGTCCTGCGCCGGGATGCACCACCATGCCGGCCGCCTTGTCGACCACGACCACGTCCGCGTCCTCGTACACGATCGTGATGGGAAGGTCCTGCGGCAGGGCCTCCAGCGGGGTGGGCGCGGGCACCAGGACCGACAGCGGCGTGCCCTCGTCGACCTTGTCCGACGGCTTGCGCGCCGGCTGGCCCGCCACCGTCACCGCCCCCTCCTTGACCAACGCCGTGGCCCGCGACCGCGACAGGTCGGGCACCAGGGCGGCCACCGCGACATCCAGGCGGCCTGCGATCGCCACGCCGGTGTGGAGCGTGCCCTCGTCTTCTTCGTCGTCGTCCCGCGCGTCCGGTCCAGGCGCAGGGCCGCGTGGAGACATCCCGGCCTACTCGTCGTCGCGGACGCGCCGGATGTAGCCCTCGACGAAGCGCTCGGCGTCCAGTCCCAGCAGCTCGGCCGTCTTGCGCAGGTAGCCCCGGAGGTAGGTGATCCCCGTGGGCAAGGCGGACAGATCCTCGCGCTCGATCGCCTCGAAGTACCGGACGGTGATCGAGGTGCGGGACGACAGGTCGTGCAGCGTGAGCCCCCGCGCCTCGCGCAGGGCCGCGACCAGCGCCCCCGACATGCCGTGGGCATCCACCAAGGCCTCGACGTCGACCGTGCCCGCAGCAGTCGCCCGGGGTGGGCCGTCGGACAGGGGCGTGGGGACGGGGGCCGGCGTGGGGACCAACCGGATCACCCCGGGCGGGTGCTCCGGGCTGGCACCGCGCGGATCGACCTCCGACGGAACCTGCGTTGGAACCGTGCTATCGCCTGCCACGGCGCCGTGGTCGGGAAACGCCGAGAGGAGCGGATCCTCGGTGTCCCGATCGTCGCCGGGGTACGACGGGTCGTCGACCTCCGCCGACGGGAGCGCCCGGGTGGTGGGCGCGGCATCGGCGAACGCATCGGCGACGGCGACCAGCGGCTCTGGTCGGGGCGGCTCGGGGAACGGACCGAGGCGGAGCTCGGTGAGGGCGTCGACGACGCGGGCGGCTGATGCGGTGGCAGGCGGGATCATCGCCCCCGCCACCCGCGGCCACAGGTCATCGATGTCGGCGTCTGCGACCCCATCCCCGACCACCGCGAGCATCGCATCGTACCGACGGCGGCGGGCAGGGTCGGACAGGACTTCCCAGGCCTCGTCGAGCTCGGCGCGGCTGAGATCGAGCGCCGACGTGTCGCCATCCTGCACGAGGGTGGCCTCCCGCCGCTTGAGCAGGTGCGCCACCGAGCGCCCATAGGCGGCCCGGATCTCGTCGAGATCGGAGCGGGGCCCCACCCCGAGCAGTTCGTAGAACCCACGTGTCATGGCACCGCGCGTAAACCGGACCATGCCGTGCGCGCCACACTTCCGGCCCGCTGGCGGATAGATCGCCCCCGGAGTTCCGATGTCCGCCATCCTGTACGCCCTCACCGCCGTGGTCGTGGCCTCGCTGGTCACGCACGCCTGGCTGCGCGATCCCGAGGCCCCCGCCAACCGCGCCTTCCTCGCGATGGGGTGGTCGCTCGGCGTCGCGTGGCTGACGTTCGCCCTCAGCCTGCTCCCGCACCTGGCGGCGATCGGCGCGGTGTCGATGATGGGCGCGATCGCGGCCCCAGCGTTCGCGTGGCGGACGATCGACGCCCTGTTCGCCCGCACCTCCCGTCCCCCCCTGCCCCCTTGGTGGATCGCGGTGGCGGTCGCCCTGGGCGCCATCGCCGCGGCGGCCGACGCGATCGGGTGGTGGGGACGGCCGACCGTGTCGCCGCCCGAGGTGCTCGGCGGCCTGCTCACCCTGGGCCTGTGGACGAACACGCTGCAGCGCATCCTCAAGGCCCGCGAGGACGCCGCCCTGCCGCGCCAGCGCACCCGCCTCGCCTGGCTCGCCGCCGTGGGCAGCGTGGGGGTGGTCCTGGGGGTGGTCGAGTTCATCGCGCGCTCGATCGATCCGTCGGTGGACGCGAGCGTGCCGATCCCGTTCCTGGAGCGAGGCCTGACCCTGCAGGGCGTGGTGCCACCGATCAGCCCCGTGATCGGGGCGATCGCCACCTACTTGCTGTACCACGCCGTGCTTCGGCGCCGCCTGGCCGCGCTGCAAGAGGTGTTCGCCCACCTGCTCGTCGCCAGCTTCGGGGCGGGGGTGCTCCTGGTGGCCCACACCACCACGATGCAGTTCATCGCGCTCACCCGGTACCCCCTGCACGCCGGCTTCAGCCTGTTCCTGCTCAGCGCGGCCTGGCTCACCCTGTGGGAGGCGATCCGTCCCCGCATCCTCCGGTACGTCCTGCGTTGGGTCCACCACCCCGGCCCCGACCTCGACCATGCGCTCCTGGAGCTGCAGCGAACGCTCCCGGGGGCTCGGAGCACGCCCGGCATCGCCCGGCGCCTGGTGGAGGCCCTGCACGGCAGCGGGCGCACTGCGTGGGTGGGCGTGTGGCTCGTGGACGCCCGGGTGGACGGCTGCGCGCTCCGGGCCCACCAGGGCGAGGGGCGCCCCCCCGCGCGCGTCGGGCTCGACCCGGCGTGGCGCAGCAGCCTGCGGGAGGTCGTCGACGAGGACCACCCCGACGCCCCCGCACGCGGCCTGCTCGACCTGCTCGACGCCGATCTCATCCTGCCCCTGCACACCGACGATGCGGTCCTGGGATGGATCGCGTTGTCGTACTCGGCGTACGGCGACGGCTTCACCGAGGCCGAGCGCCGCCGGCTGCACCGAAGTGCGGACGCCGCCGCCCGGGTGCTGGTCAACGTCGAGGCCCTCGCCCGCATGGCCGAGGAGCAGCGCCTCGCCACGGTGGGCGCGCTGTCCGCCGGGCTCGCGCACGAGATCCGCAACCCCCTCGCGGGCCTCAAGGGCGCCGCCCAGGTCCTTCGGGATGCGGAGCTGGACGGCCTGTCCGCCGAGATGCTGGAGGTGGTGGTCGGCGAGACCGACCGGCTCGACTCGGTCGTCGCCGCCTTCCTCGACTACGCCCGACCGATGCACACCGCCCGCGAGCCGGTGGCGGTGGGCCCACTCCTGCAGCACGTCGCCAACGTGGTCCGCGCCTCGGGCGAGTCCGAGGACGTCGAGCTCACCGTGGACGTCCCCGAGGCCATGCCCCAGGTGTACGCGGACCGCGATCGGCTGGCGCAGGTCCTGCTCAACCTCGTCCGCAACGCCGTGCAGGCCGTCCGTGCGGCCCCCTCCCCCGCGCATCGTCTCGGCGGACACGTTCGTCTGGCCGCCCGTCACCCCGATGACGAGACACTCCAGCTACGCGTCGAGGACGACGGCCCAGGCATCTCGCCGGCGGTGCGCGACCGCCTGTTCACCCCGTTCGTCACCACCCGCAGCGAGGGCACCGGCCTCGGCCTCGCCATCTGCCAGCGCATCGTGTCGGCGCACGGCGGCTGGATCGAGGCGCTGGACCGGCCCGGAGGCGGCACCGTGATGGCGGTGGAGCTTCCCGTGTGGTCGCCCCACGCCGATGTGGTCGACGCTCAGCCGGTGGAGTCGACCGTCATGTCGTCGACGGTGTCGGACAAGTCGGGACCGATCACGCCCATGCCGGGCACCTGACGGGTCTGATCGAACGGCCGGTGGTCCACCAACACCGCCTGGGGCGGCCCGAAGAAGTGCACGATCTCCAGCGCGGTCGACCACCCGTTGCCGGACAAGCCTCGGGGGACGCCGCCGAGGCGCAGCGAGCCGCCGACCGTGGTGCGGTTGACGTGGACGGAGCCGAACGGCAGGCGGGACGCGAGGTTGCGGGCCGTGGGGGCGTTGCGGGAGAACACGCTCACGACACCGCGGTAGGCCAGCTGCCCCACCCGCTCGACCGCCTCTTCCTGGTTCTCGACCGCGTACAGCTGCAGCGACGGTCCCACCGGGGCGTGGGACGGATCGGGGTCGGCGTCGAACCAGCGGACGTCTGGGCGCACGTAGAACCCCCGGAAGCCGTCCACCTCGTGCAGGCCCCCCTCCAGCAAGGGCATCGCGCCCGCGGCCTGGGCCCGGTCGATCTCCTGGCGGAAGGCGCGCCGGTGGGTCTCGGAGATCATCGGCCCCATGAACACGCCGTGGTCGAACCCGTACCCGATGCTCAGCTGCCGGACGCGGTCGACCAGCGCGCGGGACAGCTCATCGAAGCGCGACCGCAGGACGTACACCCGCGCGGTGCTGTCGTGGCGCTGGCCGGCCGTGGCGAAGGCCCCGACGGTGATCTCGAAGGCGGCCAGGGCTGGATCCGCGTCGCCCAACACGATGGCCGCGGCCTTCCCACCGGTCTGCACGTGCATGGGAAGCGCGGGACGGTGCCGGTTGACCGCCCGTAGGGCATCGGCGGTCTCGGTGCGGCCCGCGAACGCGATGGCGTCGATGCCCGGGTGGCCCGCCAGCCGGGTGCCGATGGAGGCCCCGGGCCCCTGCACCATGTTGAAGGCGCCGCGAGGCAGCTTGATGCGGTCCATCGCCTCGGCCACCGCCTGGCCCGTGCCCGGCGCGAACTTCGAGGGCTTGAACACCACCGCGTTGCCCGCCAGCAACGCCGCGCCACAGTACAGCACCGGCAGCAGCAGCGGCTGGGTCCACGGCGTGATCACCGCCACCACACCGTGCCCTCGCGGGGCAGCGTAGGCCGCGCCCTCTCGGAGGGTCCGCACCGCGAGCATGGCGGGTCCCTTCGCCGCCAGGCGCCGCGCCGCACGCACCGCCGCATGAACCTCGCCCACGGCCTCCCAGCGCGCCTTGCCCGTCTCGCGCGTGATGCGATCCGCGATGTCCTCGGCCCCTTCCTGGATCCGATCGGCCAGGGCCGCCAGCGCCGCCGCCCGGGCCTCGAGCTCCGCCGACACCATCTGGTCCGCGCCGCGCCGCGCCGCGCCGACCGCGTCGTCGACGTTGCGCATCCCGAACTCGTACCGGCCGATCGCGTGATCGCGGTCCCCCGGATCGATCGCCTTGATCCACCCGTCCAGCTCCGAAGATCGGACGAAGGATCCCCAGATGTAGTCGCCCCGACGATGGACCACCGAACGCAGCCGGTTCACGCACGCACCTCCGCAGACGACCGTACCACGGCCTGCTGGCCATGCCGCGACGGACCGTATAGGCCCGCGACGCGTCGACGCGGCAGCGTGCGGGCAGACAAGACCGAACCGGGAACGGAACCCCGCCCTTCGGCGGATCCTGCCCCGGTTCGCAGGCGGAGCCGGGCGGACAGGATCCGCCCCGCACTTCGCCCCGTCCCGGACCCGCGCCCTGTGTCGAGCGCGCGGAGGCTCCCATGCACAAGGTCTACGACAACGTCATCGAGGCCATCGGCGACACGCCCTGCGTCAAGCTCCACCGCGTCACGGCCGGCCTGGGCGCCAACGTGTACGCCAAGCTGGAGTTCATGAACCCCGGCGGCAGCGTCAAGGATCGCATCGCGGTGCAGATCCTCGACGACGCCGAGGCCGAGGGCCTGATCAAGCCCGGCGGCACGGTCGTCGAGGCCACCAGCGGCAACACCGGGGCCGGGCTCGCGATGGTGGGCGCCCTCCGCGGCTACAAGAGCGTGTTCGTCCTGCCGGACAAGCAGTCCGAGGAGAAGCGCGCCGCCCTTCGGGCCTACGGCGCCCGGGTCGTCGTCACCCCGACCAACGTCGAGCCCGAGGATCCGCGCAGCTACTACAGCGTGTCCCGCCGCCTCGCCGACGAGACCCCCAACGCGTTCTACGCCAACCAGTACCACAACCCGTCGAACCCCAAGGCCCACTACGACAGCACGGGCCCGGAGATCTACAACCAGTTCGACGGCAAGATCGACGTGTTCATCGCGGGCCTGGGCACCGGCGGCACCATCTCGGGCGTCGCCAAGTACCTCAAGGAGCGCAACCCCGACATCAAGATCGTCGGCGTCGATCCGGTGGGATCGATCTACTACGACTTCTTCAAGACCGGCCGGATGACCGAGGCCTTCTCCTACGTGCTGGAAGGCATCGGCGAGGACTTCATGCCCTCCACGGTCTCGTTCGAGCACATCGACGACGTGGTCCGCGTCAACGACAAGGAGTGCTTCCAGATGACGCGCCGGCTCGTGCGCGAGGAAGGCCTCTTCGTCGGCGGCTCCTGCGGGGCGGCGGTGGCGGGCGCGCTCAAGTACCTGCGCCGCCACGATCGGGAGGGCCTGAACGCC
>JAUHWK010000131.1 GCA_030424555.1 bacterium
GGGGGTGGTGAGCAGCGCCTCGACCAGCATGGCGAGGCGGCTGGTGCGGAAGAACGCGCCGTCGCGTCCGGACGCTTCCTCCAGGCCGTGCACGACGAGCGCGTGGCCGGCGAGGCCCTCGGCGGCTTGGCCTGCGACGGCCGCTGCGACCAGGGCTGGCGGGGAGGCGTGATCGGCGAGGGCCTGCTTGAGTCCCCCCTGGCCCGCGGCCTCTTGCAACATGGCGAGGCGGCCGATGAGGGTGTCGAACCCGGTGTCGCGGTCGAGGAACACGTCGGGCTGGCGGGCGAGCTCGGTGGCGGCGAGGGCGGCCTCGATCACCGTGCGACGGCCGATGCCGGGCGGGCCGCTCACCACGGTGGGGCCCCCCTCGGCGAGGATGCCCGCCAAGGTGGCGAGGACGTCGTCTCGCCCGACGCACAGCGCGCCGGGGGCCTCCAGGCCGCCCTTGGCCGCGGCGGGCTTGGGCACGTCGGGGACAGGGGCCTCCGCCTCGGCGGGCGGGACCGGCAGGGCCGCGAGGAAGGCCTGCGCCCGCTCCTTGACCTGGTGGGTCTTGAGGCCCATGAACGCGGCCTGGAGCATGAAGTCGAGCTTGCGGCTGACCAGCACGACCTCGGGCTTGAACGGCGCGGACTTCAGGCGCGCGGCGAGCTCGGTGATGCCGGGCAGATCCGCGGACTGGGGATCGACGACGACCAACAGGCCCTTCTTCTGGCCGATGGCCCGCGCGAGGCCCTGGTCCGACACGGACTCGACGGGCGGCACGGCGGGGCCGGTCAGGGTCATCGGGTGCAGCGCGGCGCGGTCTGCGAGGGCGAGCACGATCTTGGCGTCGCGCAGCAGCGCTCCGGAGACGGCGAGCGCACAGCGCCCCTCGGCGATGGCCTTGGCGATCTGGTCCATGGGTCAACCTCGTCCAGGGGGACCGTGCGCGCGTCCTGGATGCGCTGCGAAGGTCCCGACACCGGCCGGGCGCGCTAACCGCGGCCCCCCACCGTCGCCAGCCGTCATCCGGGCAGATCCAGGCAGGGTGTCCGGGATAGGGCCGCGCCATGTCGCGCCTCGACGACATCGCTGCCGACCTGCCCCGCGAGCCTGGTGTGTACCTGTTCAAGGATGCACGCGGGACCGTGCTGTACGTGGGCAAGGCCGCGTCGCTGCGCGCCCGGGTCCGCCAGTACCTGTCGGGGCACGACGAGCGGCGGATGGTTCCCTTCCTCGTGCGGCGCGCCCACGATGTCGACGTGGTCGTCACACACACCGAGAAGGAGGCGTTGCTCCTCGAGAACACGCTGATCAAACAGCACCGTCCTCGGTTCAACGTCAAGCTGCGTGACGACGCGAACTTCCTGCACCTGCGGCTGGACCTGTCCGAGCCCTGGCCCCGCTACCGCCTGGTGCGGCGGATCGACGACGACGGCGCGCGCTACTTCGGGCCCTTCGCCAGCGCGCAGAAGGCACGGGCCACCCTGGACTACCTCGGCCGGATCTTCCCGCTTCGCACCTGCACGGACGCCACCCTCAAGGCGCGCACCCGTCCCTGCTTGCTGTTCCAGATGGGACGCTGTGTGGCGCCGTGCGTCGAGGGCGTGGAGGAGGCGTCCTACCTGGCGATCGCCCGCGACAGCACCGCGATGCTGGAGGGGCGCCTGGACGAGGTGATGAAGGATCTGGAGCGCCGGATGGTGGCGGCGGCGGCCGACGAGGCGTTCGAGCAAGCGGCGCGGTGGCGCGATCTGCTGCGCAGCGTCCAGGCCACCGTGGAGCGCCAGCAGGTGGTCGATCCCAGCCTGGCAGACCGGGATGTGTGGGGCCTGCACCGCGATGGCGGCATGGTCGCGCTGTGCGTGGTGCCGATGCGGGGCGGGGCGGTCGGCGAGCCGTCGGCCCGGCTGTCGGACGCCGGCGTGGAAGCGGATGCGGAGCTGCTCAGCAGCGTGCTGAACGCCTGGTACGAGCAAGGGGTGCCGATCCCCGACGAGGTGTTGGTCCCCGAGCTTCCGGCCGACCACGACGCGCTCGAAGAGCTGCTGTCGGAGCGTCGTGGGCGCAAGGTGCGGCTGCACGCCCCCCAGCGGGGCGACAAGGTGCGGCTGGTCGACATCGCGCGCCGCAACGCCCGGGTCCGGCTGGAGCAGGAGACGGACGAGGCGGCGCGGCGGCGGCAGGCCCTCCAGGCGGTGGCGGACGTGCTCCGGCTGCCGGCCCCACCGCATCGGATGGAGTGCTTCGACAACTCCCACCTGGGCGGCACCGACCCGGTGGCGGCGATGGCGGTCTTCCTCGACGGGGAGCCCTCGCGGGCCGCCTACCGTCGATACCGGATTAAGACCGCGGCCGGCGACGACGACTACGCCGGGATGCGCGAGGTCCTCACGCGCCGGGTCCGCCGAGGGCTCAAGGACGGCACGCTGCCCGACCTGATCGTGATCGATGGCGGCAAGGGGCAGGTCGCGGTCGCGCGGGCGGTGCTCGCGGATGCGGGCTTGGACGACGTGCCGCTCGTGGGCATCGCCAAGGCCCGGTCGGCCTCGGGCCACGCCGACCGCCGCAAGGGCGCGGCCGATCGCCTGGTCCTGCCCGACACCAAGGATCCCATCCGGCTGCCGGGGCACCACCCGGGGCTGCGCATGCTGATGCACCTGCGCGACGAGACCCACACCCACGCGATCCAGTACCAGCGCACCACCCGGCGCAAGCGCTCGCTCACCAGCGTGCTGGAGGGGATCCCGGGGGTGGGGCCCGCGCGGCGTCGGGCCCTGCTCACGGCGCTCGGCAGCGTGCGGGGGGTGCTCGCAGCGGACGAGGACGCCCTGGCGGCGGTGCCTGGGATCGGCCCGGCGGTGGCCAAGGCCCTGTTCGCGCACCTCCACCCCGAGGCCGGCGACGCCCCAACAGACAGCGGATGAGGACAGAGGATGACGTCTCGACAACACGGCGAAGACCTCGATCATCGGCGGTTGCGTCGCGGTTGGCTTGACATCGGTGGAGCGAGACGTGAGGATGGGTCCAGCGGCGGCCGGACTTCCGGGTCGTGCGCAGGAGCGGGTTGTACCCCCGCAGCGGCCAGCCCGGGTGCGGGTACGCCGTCCTGCCGTGCACCGTCGCGTTCGATTCCTCACGGCATCCCGCGGCGTCTCCGCGGAGTCCGGTCGGGTCCCGCCCGCCGGCCATCCGTCCAGGGTCCGCCAGAACTCCGCCACAGGTTCGCCGTCCACGCGTCCGCCCCAGCGAAGTGCCAGAGCGACCCGACGGGACCTCCCGTCTCCCCCTTCCCGGCTCGGGGCCTGTTCCCCGACCCCGTGGGCCCTCGCCCACCCCACCTCGGGGCGTAGCCCCAGGCAGAACCGGTCGGAGCCATGGCCACCCCCGCGCCCGGGGGTCCACCTCCCCCTCACGCCACGATCACGACCCTCCCGACCCACGCGCTGGAGACCAAGCGCTCCCAGGGTCCCATGAACGGAGCTGTGCGCATGAGCGACGTCCATCGATGAACCCCGCGAACCCCGTGATTGTCCAGGGCGACGGCAAGGTGCTGGTCGAGACACAGCACGCCGACTTCGACCGCGCCCGGGACTTCCTCGCCCAGTTCGCCGAGCTCGAGTCCTCCCCGGACCTGCTCCACACCTACCGAATCGACGCCCTGTCGCTGTGGAACGCCGCCAGCGCGGGCATGTCGCTCGACGAGATCGTCGACGGCCTGCGGGCCCTGTCCAAGTTCGACATCCCCGCCGAGGTCTTGCAGAACATCCAGGAGACGGTGGGACGGTACGGCCTGGTGGCGCTGGAGCCGCACCCCGATGGCCCTCGCACGGCGATCTCCGTGTCCTTCGCCACCCGCTACATCCAGAAGGTCGTGCTGCGCACGGAGACCGGCAAAGAGCTGATCCAGCCCGACGGCAAGCGCGGCCACAAGATCGACGCCGGGATGCGCGGCATGTTCAAGCAGCGCCTGCTGCTGGAGGGCTGGCCGGTCGCCGATCGCGCCGGGTTCCATGCGGGCGCGCCGCTGTCGGTCTCGCTGCGCGGCCAGATGAAGGCCAACGGCAAGACCTTCGCCCCCCGCCCGTACCAGGTCGAGGCGATCGATCGCTGGCACATGGACGGCGCGCCGTCGGGTGGCCACGGGGTGGTGGTGCTGCCCTGCGGTGCCGGCAAGACCATCGTCGCGCTCGAGGCGATGGCGCGCTGCGGGACCCACACCCTGGTGCTGTGCAACAACCAGAGCGCGGTCACCCAGTGGATCCGGGAGATCCTGGACAAGACCACGCTCACCGACAAGGACGTCGGCGAGTACACAGGCCAGAACAAGCAGATCAAGCCGGTGACGGTCGCGACGTACCAGGTCCTCACCTGGCGCCGCTCGCGCAACGCCGACTACGAGCACCTGCACCTGTTCCGCGACCACGACTGGGGCCTGCTGGTGTACGACGAGGTCCACCTGCTCCCCGCCCCGGTGTTCGGGGCGACCGCGGAGCTGCAGGGCACCCGGCGGCTGGGCCTCACGGCCACGCTGGTGCGCGAGGACGGCCGGGAAGGCGATGTGTTCAGCCTCGTCGGCCCCAAGCGCTACGATCTTCCCTGGCAGTTCCTGGAGAAGCGGGGCTTCGTCGCCGAGGCCACCTGCTACGAGATCCGGGTGCCGTTCAGCCGCCGAGACCGGGCCACGTACGAGGACGCCGACGAGACGACGAAGTTCCGGCTTGCGTCCGAGAACCCCGCCAAGGTGGACGTGGTGCGGGAGCTGGTCGACCGGCACGACGAGGACAACGTCCTGATCATCGGCACCTACCTGGGCCAGCTCCAGGAGATCGCCGACGAGCTCGGCCTGCCGGTGATCACGGGCAAGACCCCGCAGAAGGAGCGCGACGTCCTGTTCGGGCGCTTCCGGCGTGGGGACATCCGGCGGTTGGTCGTCAGCAAGGTCGCGAATTTCGCGATCGACCTGCCGGACGCCAACGTCGCGATCCAGATCTCCGGCAGCTTCGGCAGCCGGCAGGAAGAGGCCCAGCGCCTGGGGCGCATCCTGCGTCCCAAGGAGCGGGACGCGCTGTTCTACACGGTGGTCACGGCCGACTCGAAGGAGCAGGAGTTCGCGGTCAAACGCCAGCTCTTCCTCACCGAGCAGGGCTACCGCTACCACATCCGAGACCACGCGGCGAAGTAGGCCGCGGCAGGGGTTTGCACGATGAGTGACGTGTCGGAGGCGTCCCGAGACGGGGACGCGAGCGACGAGGCCGGGGCGCGCAAGCGTCGTCGTCGGCGTCGTCGCAAGAAGCGGTCGGGCGGCAACGGTGGCGGTGGGGAGGTTCAGGCCGCCCCCGAGACCCCGTCGGTCCCCGAGGGACGGGTGGGCAACCGGGGTCGACGCCAGGTCGTCGAGGTCACGGACACGCCCGCTGCGGTCCCGGCCTCCGGGCGCAACCCGCACCGCAAGCGCAACAGCCGTGCGCGCCGCGCCAAGCCTGGCTCGTCCGGGGCGCGCCGACGTCGGCTGGAGAAGGGCGAGGTTCGGCACCTGTCGGACTTCCTCGACACCATGCCCGACGGCCTGTTGGCCAACCTGTACAAGGGCCTGGGCGGTCAGCCGCGGCGGGTCCCCAACCGCGACCGGTTGATCCAGCTCGCGGTGCGGGCGGTCAGCCAGGGCAGCCGCCTCGAGTCGTTGGTGCGCGCGCTGCACGAGCGGGAGCGCAAGACGCTCGCGGCCCTCTTGCAGTGCGGCGGCATCGCCCACAACGAGGAGTTCCACCGAACCCTGGTGCTCGCGTACGGCGGGCACGAGCGCGAGTGGCAGAAGGCGGTGCGCAGCCTGGCGGAGCGGGGTCTGGTCGTGGCCTCGGCCGAGCAGGAGGAGGCGTACTTCTACGTCATCCCCGATCCGCTGATCGACGGCCTGGTCGACGCGATGGGCCCCGACATGGAGCTGCCCACCTTCGAGCACGACGACGTGCGCGTGATCGAGGACAAGCCGTTCAGTCCGCCGCTGGACTTCTCGATCACCTCGCTGGCCACCTACATCGACCAGCACGGGCTGCGGCTCACCCAGCGCCACGAGGTCCACCGCCACGACAAGGAAGCGCTCGACGCCTTCTTCGGTCAGCTGTGGGAGCCCGACGGCGAGCTGTTCCAGTTCCACCTCGACTTCCTGATGATGCACGACCTCGTCGTGCTCCGGGGCGAGGGCTTGCGGCTGGATCGGGACGTGATGGAGGAGTTCCTCCAGCTCGAGCCCGAGGACCAGCGCGACCTGGTGTTCCGCGCGCTCGACAAGCGGTTCGAGCTGGCGGAGTGGGTGCTGTGGGCCGTGCACGGAGCCGGCGGCGGCTGGGTCGCGGAGCGTCCGCTGGTGGCGATGTACCGCCACTGGAAGCGCGGCCGGGACTGGGAGAAGCGCTACCGGCAAGGGCAGGTGTCCGCCACCCGATCGGGCGAGCGCGAGAGCTACTCGTTCACGCCGCTGGTCCAGTCCGGACTGCTGCAGATGGGGCAGTGGGGACAGGAGAAGTTCTACCGGTTGTCGGCCCGCGCCCAGGCGTTGCTGGAGCCGTCCGACGACGATGGCTTCGTCCAGTTCTACCTGACGCCCGACTTCAAGATCGCCGCCCCCGCCGGGCTCGCGCCGATCCTGTTGTTCCGCATCGGCGAGATCGCGGAGCTCAAGGGCATCGACCGCGCCAACAGCTACCTGATCACCGAGGAGAGCATCGAGCGCGCCCTCGAGGCCGGGTGGAAGCGCGACGACGTCCTGCAGTTCCTGCGCGACAACAGCGTGTACGAGCTGCCCGAGAACGTTGAGCAGACCCTCAAGGGCTGGATCGGCCACCGGGGCGACGTCGAGTTCCACGACCTGATGCTGATCACGGTCCACCGCAGCCAGATCAAGCGGCTCGAGGGCAACAAGCGCATCAAGCCGTTCATCCTGCACCGGTTCGCGCCGGGGATGTACGCGGTCGACCGCACCCATCGTGGGGAGATCGAGGCGGTGCTGGAGCAGGCCGGGTTCTCGCCGGCGCGCGAGGTCCGGCAGTACCCGGGCACCGACGAGGCCGTGGAGGCCCGCGCCAACCTGTCCAAGGCGCTGGTCGAGGCCCGCGAGGCCGCCCGGGAGCCCACCCGTCGGGCGGGCGGCATCGTCGATGCGTCGCAGCTGCACCCGGTGCCGGGCGTGAGCGTGCGCAGCCTCGGTGCAGGCGCCCGCAAGAACGACGACGACGGTCCGCCCGAGGTCGACGCCCAGGAGGTCCAGCGCATCGTCGACGAAGCCCTGGCCCGGGGAGCGACCCTGGAGATGGTGTACCTGGCGCGCAACGGCCAGAAGATCGAGTGCACGGTCGCGCCGCAGAGCCTGGCGTTCAAGGACGCCACGCCGATGCTGGTCGGGCTCGACCTGGGCAGCAACGATCGCCTGTCCTACGTGCTGGAGCGCATCGAGCGCCTGCGGATCCAGGAGGACGGATGACCGAGTCCACCCCGGAGACCACCTTCGAGGCGGCCCTCGAGGCGCTGGAAGCCCGGGTTGCGTCGCTGGAGTCCGGAGAGGTCCCGCTCGATCAAGCCCTGGTGCTGTTCGAGGAGGGCATGGCGTTCGCAGAGACCTGCCACGATCGGCTGGCGGCGGCGGAGGCCCGCATCGCGGCGCTCACCCGCACGCCCGACGGGGTCGGGGCCTCGCCGCTCGACGAGCCGGAGCCCCTCGACGGGTGAGTCGGTCCGGTGAGGGATCTCGCCGGATCGCCGCCGTGCCTTCACGCGGGACCCGGTCCGCGCACCCCCAGGGCGAGGCCCGGAGGTGTGCGGTGTTCGACGCGACGTTGGATCGGCGAGAGGAGGGGGGGGCCGCCCGTCGGGCCCTGGCGACGGCGCTGGCCTTGGCGTGGAGTGCCACCGTGATCGCGGTCGGGTGGCTGCTCCCGGCCCCATCCACCGCCCGGGCCGAGGCGTTGCCGCCCGGTGAGATCGCGCTCCCGGCAGAGCTCGGCGATCCGTGGGACGCTGCGCCCGCCGACGCGCCCGCACCACCCGCGCGGGGCGTTCCACAGCGGACCCCCGGCGGCGGGTCGGGGGCCGTCGCGGCGCCGTCGGAGGCCCCGGACGACGGGTTCGACACCGTGGCCAGCCCGTCCCCGACGCCCGAGGAGGCGGTGGACGATCCGGCGCTGCCCCAGGCGGACGGCCCGATCGTCGAGGCGGCGCCGATGTCGTCGGGGGGTGGGGGTGGCGTCGGGCCCGGGGAGGGCGGCGGCACGCCCGACGGCTGGGGCCCGGGGGGGCCCGGTGGATCGGGCACCGGGGCCGGGCCTGTGGTGATCCACCAAGACCTCACGGTGCGCCGCCGGGTCCAGCCGGCCTACCCGAGCGCGGCGGCGGGGCTGGGGCTCGGCGACCAGCGCTGCGTGGCCCAGGTCCACCTCGATGCCACGGGCCGTCCGGACCACGTGGCGGTCGAGGGATGCCCCCGCGTGTTTCACGACGCCGTGATCGAGAGCCTGTCCCGCTGGCGCTGGTACCCCTGGCGGGTGGAGGGCCGCGCGGTGCCTGCCACCACCCGGATCGCCGTGGTCTTCCAGCAGCGTTGATCCGACGAATCGGGTGTTCCGTGCTACGTGCGGCGGTCGCCAGGCTGTGATGAATCCGTCGATGGCTCCGATCCGGGGTCGACGCGGGTGGCAGCACGGGCTCTAAGCGCCGGGAGGCGATGGGCCGTCGGCGAGGGACGCCACGACCCACGGAGGCAGGATGTTCGACAGTGTCGGCCGGAACCTGGACGAGGAGGCGGGCAAGCGCCAGGCCCAGTCCATCGGGATCGTGCTGCTGCTGGCCGTGCTGATCAGTGCCACGATCGTCGTGTACGGCATGGTGACCGTCACCGAGATGGTGCTCGAGGAGATCACCGGCGAGGAGATCAGCCTCGTCGAGATGATCGAAGAGACCATCGAGCCCGACGCCGCGCCGCCGCCTCCGCCTCCGCCGCCTCCCCCCCCGGCCGCTGCGCCCGAAGAGGAGGAGGAGGAAGAAGAGGAAGACGAGCCCGACGAGCCGGAGCCCGACG
>JAUHWK010000132.1 GCA_030424555.1 bacterium
CTACACGAACCCAGGCGCGTTTCAGGCCAAGGACACCCATCCTCGTCGCGCGGCGCCGCCCCCGCCCCCGGTGCTTCCCACCGAGCCCACCGCCTCGGGGGTCGTGCCCCCACGCCACCGCTCCTATGGGGCCCCTGGGCCATCGGGTGGACCCACCGGGGCGCACCGGTCGTACGGCGCGCCCAGCTTTGGCCCCGGCCCGGGTGCACCAGGACAGGGCGCCTGGCCTCCCCCGCAGGACCCGCGCGCCCCCGGCTACTACCCAGCGCCCCGCCCCGTCCCGATGCCTGGCGACCACAAGAAGGTCGAGGCCCGCAGCGTCGCGTCCAGCCGCCAGAAGCGCAAGGAGGCCATGGCCTCTGGCTCGGAGCTCTTGGGCAACCTCGCGTACGGCCTCGCCATCCTCGTGTTCCTCGCAGGCCTGGGCTTGGCGGGCGCGATCCTCACCGGACGTCTGAACGTCAACGCGATCCTGCAGCCCCCCCTGGAGGAAGAGGACCCCGTCGTCACCTTGCCCGAGCCGGTCGCGACCGTCCCCGCGTGGGAGGCGTCGGTCTCCGTGCGCAACGCCAAGGGCGCGGTCGTTCACCGCGAAGGCGAGACCCTCGGCCCCGCCCCGTGGACGGGCACGTTCGACGAGCGGGCGGTCGTCCTTCGCATCACCAGCCCCGACCACCGCGATCTGTTCCGCGTCGTCACCCCCGAGGCCCCCGCGATCACCCTCGACGGGCCCCTGGACGCCAAGGCCACCGACGTGCTGATCGAGGCGAGCGGCTACGACGACGCCCGTGTCCGCATCGACGGCGAGTCCGCCGGGGTCGTGCCCGCACGCATCGTGGTGGAACCCGGCATGCGCGTGGTCGAGCTCGTGCCCCCGGGGAGCGCCCCCCTCCGCAAGGACGTGTACGCCCGCACCGCTTCCACCACGCGCGTCGCGTTCCAGCGATAGGGTGGAGGGCGTGCAGAGGCGGGGCGGTCGATGAGTCATGCAGAGCGGCACGGTCCCTGGATCGTCGGATCGCTGATGGGCGAGGGCACCTTCGCCGAGGTGTGGAAGGCCCACCACATCGACCGTCCAGAGCAGCGCGCCGCGCTCAAGGTCCTTCGGGAGGAGTGGCGCCACCGCACCACGTTCCGCAGCCGCTTTCAGGATGAGGCCACCACCATGGAGCTGCTCGGCTCCGGGGCCGCCCGCATCCCCGCCCTCACCGCCTACTTTGGCGCCGACTGCACCGCAGAGACCCCCTGGATCGCGGTGGAGTACATCGACGGGCGTCCCCTGGACAGCATCCTCATGGACGGGATGCTCCCCGACGGCACCCGACTTCCCCACGCGATGGGGCCCCGGGTCGAGTTCGCGAGCCGCGTGACCCGCAGCACGGCCGACGCGCTTGCGTTCGCCCACCGGCGCGGGATCGTCCACCGCGACGTCAAGCCCGAGAACATCCTGATCGCCAAGGACGGCCGGGTGGTGATCATCGACTTCGGCATCGCGCGGGACGCCCGCGCCCGGCGCCACACGGGCGAGGACATGCCGTCCCCCATGACGCCCGACTACGCCGCACCCGAGCTGCTGGAGAGCCGGGTCGAAGAGCACCACGAGAACCAGCTCGACGTGTATGCCCTGGGCTGCACCCTGCACGAGGTCCTCGGAGGACACCTCCCCGAGATCAGCCGCACCCTGGGTCAGGGCGGCCGGGCCACCTACATGCCCCGGCGCGATCCCGTCTCCGCGCCTCCGGGCACCCCCGACTTTCTCGCCGTGCTGGTCTCCGCGATGACCGAGCCCGAGGCCACCGACCGCCCCTCGCTGGGCCAGGTCATCAGCGCCCTCGACTCCGGCGCGGTCCCCGCCGCCCTCGCCTCCCGCGGACACCCCGCCATCTCGCTGGGCGCCTACCCGGACACCCCGTCGCCCGCGGTCGGACGCAACATCAAGGGCGAGACGCTGTACCCCAAGGGGGCCACCCGGTACGGCGGCGGCGAGACCGAAGCCCTCGAGGTGGTCCAAGCCCGAGCCGACGGCACCTGGGCCGCCACGCGCCCAGGGGCAGGCGGGACCACCTGGGCCGGTGGCACCCAGGTCCCCGAGGGCGGACGCTCAGGCGTCGTCGGGTTGGTGGCCGGCGTGCTCGGCACGCTCGCGATGATCGCGGTCGCCGTGGCCGGGGGGCTCGCCGTGTTCGCCGCCCTCGGCTCCAACGGCGGCACCCCCGCGGCCGATACCCCCGCCCCAGCGGCTGCCGCCGCCGAGCCCACCCGTCCCGCCGCCAAGCCCGCGCCGGCGCCGGTCGTGCAGCGCACGGTCCCCACCGCTGGGCCCGGCTTCGCCCTGCCCCCCACCAACCTCCCCGCCCACCAGGACGCACCCTCCTGGGATCGCGGACGCGTGGCCGGCGCGAGCGAGGCGGAGCGCGCCCGCGCCCGATCGGCCGGAGAGGTCGTGTTCGACTCGTCGCCCCCTGGCTTGCTCGTCTCGATCGAGAACCGAACCCTCGGCCGCACCCCCACCTCCCAGCGGCTGATGCCCGGCCCCTACATCGTCACGTTCCAGAGCCAGTACAGCCGCCCCATCGCCCGCATCGTCGGAGGCGGACGCAACGAGCGCGTCCACATCGACGTCGACGAGGAGATGGCGCTCACGCAGGTGCTGATCACGGCCCGAAGCACCGGTGGCCAGGGCGTGCTCGAGATCGACGGGCGTCCGGTGGGGACCCCGCCGGCCTTGGTCGAGGTGTCCCCCGGCATCCACGACGTGACCTGGAACGCCCAGGGGCGGCCCCCGGTCACCACCAGCGTCCACGTCAAGGAAGGGGATCTGCGCCGCGTCGACCTGTAGCGCGACGGCACGTTCACCCTTCGACATCCCCCGGCGGCTGCCCAGGATCGGTCTGGATGGTCGCATCCCGGGACGGGACGGCCTATCCTCGCAGGGACGCGCGCCGCCCACCGACGGGGAAGGTTAGGGGCGCGCGAACCCGTCGGGGTACACCGTTGATCGAGCAAGGGGCCAGGTTCGGCGAGTGGGTCGCAGAGACCACGATGGGCGAAGGAACGTTCGCCCAGGTCGTCCGCGCGTACCATGCCGACCACCCCAAGCGCCGGGCCGCGGTCAAGATCCTCCGTGAGGAGTGGCGTAGCCGCAGCATCTTCCGGGAGCGCTTCTCCGACGAGGCCACCACGATGGAGCTGCTGGGCGCTGGTGCGGCCCGCATTCCCTCGTTGGCCGCCTACTTCGGCGCCGATCCCGAGGCGCCCGAGCCGTGGATCGCGATCGAGTTCATCGACGGTCGCCCGCTCGACGACATCCTGCGCGACGGCACCATGCCCGACGGCACCATGGCGCCCCGCTCCGCGAAGGGCCGCGCCGCGTTCGCTGGACGGGTGATCCGCAACGTGGCCGAAGCGCTGGCCTTCGCGCACCGCCGCGGCATCGTCCACCGCGACGTCAAGCCTGAGAACATCCTGATGTCGAGCGACGACCGCGTCGTCATCATCGACTTCGGCATCGCCCGGGATGCGCGTGCAAAGCGCCACACCGGCGAGGATCTTCCCTCGCCGATGACCCCCGACTACGCCGCCCCCGAGCTGCTCAAGAGCAAGGTCTCCGAGCACCTGGAGCCCGCGCTCGACGTGTACGCCCTCGGCTGCACGATGTACGAGATCCTCACGGGGACCCTGCCGGAGATCAGCCGCACCGGCACCGGCCAGAGCGTGTCGTACGTCCCGCGCGACGGCGCGCTGCACCTGCCCGAGTCGTGGCCCGGGCACCTGCGCACCCTGGTGCGGGCGATGACCCTCCCCGACGCCATGTCCCGGCCGAGCCTGGCCCAGATCATCGCCACGATCGACACCGGCCACGTCCCGGTCTCGATGGCGTCCGCCACGATCCCCCCGGTCGATCCGTACGCGGGCATGCACGGTCCCGGCGCGATCGCTCCGGGCTACGGCCGCGGGCAGAGCGGGGCGTACCCCCACAACCCCAACGTCTCGGGCAACTTCGTCGGCGCGGCCAACGCGGTCACCACCGGCGCGTATCCGCCACTGCCCGCCCACCAGACCACCCAAGCCCAGCGAGCTCCGGGGTACTACCCGCCCCAGCACCTCCAAGGGCAGCCCGCGTCGCGCGGCCACGGCTATGCCGAGGAGATCACCACCGCGCCGAGTGAGCCCACCGGCCAGGCGGTCGTCACCGGATCCAACGCTCGGCCTCCCCGCGGAGGGCACGCCGAGGTCCTGCCGCCCGTCCAGCGGGCCACCAGCCCCGGCGGCAGCAGCCGCTCCGGCACCGGGATCGCGCGGCTGCTCCTGCTCGCGATCGCCTTGCTGGGGGCGGCGCTCGCCGTCGTCGCCGTGCTGTACGTGAGCCAGCAGGGTGGCCCGGCCGACAACCCGATGGATGACCTGCAGATCGACAAGGTCGTCGATGGCTTCGTCGAGGGTGCAGACGTCCCGTCTCCCGCCGCGCCCACCGAGGCCCCAGCGTCCAGCACCAGCGCCGCCTCCGTGCTCGCGATCGAGACCAGCCCGCCGGGCGCCACGGTCCTCGTCAACAAGCAGGCCATCGGGCGCTCCCCCACCCAGGTTCGCCTGTCCCCGGGTGCATACCTGGTCGAGTTCAAGCACCCGCGCTTCCGCACGATCTCCGAGGTCGTGCAGGCCACCGAGGGCCGCATCAAGGTCGACCTCGCCGCGCGCGCTCGCAGCTCCCAGATCATCGTGATGCCCCAGCGCTTCGAAGGCGCCGAGATCCGGGTCGACGGCCGCAAGGCCGGACGCGTCCCCGCCATCATCGACGTCGATCCCGGCGAGCACGTGGTCCAGCTGATGGTCGGCGGCGTGCCCCACCGTCGTCAGGTGATGGTCGAGCCCCAGAGCACCCTGCCGGTCACCTTCGAGCGGTAGGGTTCGCGTAGCGGGTCCTCGGGACGGGCTGCGCGCACCTGGTCTCGACGGGGGTCAACACCGGTCCCCCATCGAAGACCGGACAGAGACCTCGCCGCCCCGCCTGACGATCCGTGGGTGTGCGGACGCTCCGACGCAGCGGGCCGTCCGCTCCCCGCCGCCCTCAGCTCACCCAGCGTTCTCAGCTCACCCAGTAGCGGTGCGGCACGAACACCGGCGCGCGCATCCCGCCGACCCCGCCCAGCGACGCCACCTCGACGCACGCGTCGACGATGTGGGCCGCGCGCAGGATAGAGGCGTTCTCGAGCACGAGGCTCTGGGCGATGCCCGGGAGGTCCCGCTGCCCGACCGCCTTGGACGGCAGGCCCGGGAACCGCTCCACCATCGCGCCCTGGATCGCCCGCTGAAAGCCAGCGAACGCGCGATCTTCCGCGGCAACCACCAGGTGACCGGTGCGGCCGACGCTGTCGGCGACCGTATCCAGATCGGGCGGCACCAGCGTGCGCAGGTCGATCACCTCAGCGGACACACCCTGCGTGGAGAGGGTCTCGGCCGCCTCCATCGCGGTCCACACCGCACGTCCCCACGCCACGATGGTGACGTCGTCGCCAGGACGACGGATCGCCGCCTTGCCGAACGGCACGTACACGTCGGGCAGCTCCGGGACCTCGCCCCGCATGATCCGCTTCTTGAGCGACGCCCGCTCCGAGGACTCCGTGGGCTCGCCCGGGAACGCCGGACCGAGCGTCTGCCGGTACATCCACTTGGGCTCCAAGCAGATCACGGGACCGTCGTACTCGCCGGCGGTGAGCATCAGCCCGTGGGCATCGAAGCTGGTGGAGGGCATCAACAGCACGAGGCCCGGGATGGACGAGAAGTACCCGTCGACCGACATCGAGTGGTAGATCGCGCCGCCGCCGAACGGGTCGGTGGGCATGCGCAACAGCAGCTTGGCCGCCGCCTGGCCCATCGTGGACCAGCGCATCGTGCCCCAGTACACGAACCAGTGGAACGCGTTGAGGCTGTAGTCGCCGAACTGGATCTCGGGCAGACCCATCAGGTCGTCGTGCATCGCCAGGCCAGTGGAGACCCCGCAGATCAACGGCTCGTTGAGCGGGCTGTCGACCACGTGATCGGGGTGCTTGGCCTGCAGGCCGGCGGTGGCGGTCATGACCCCACCCAGCCGACCGATGTCCTGCCCCAGCGCGTGGCCGCCCTTGCGCTGGATGAGCTTGTCGAGCGCAGACCGGATGGCGCCCGCGTAGCTGACCGTGGTCTGGCCGGGCCCGGCTGGGGTCTCGGGGCGCGTGGGAAACGGCGCGTAGGTGTGCTCCTCGAGGGTGGCGGGATCGGGATCGGGCTCCGCCCGCACGGCGTCGAGCAGCGCGCGGACCTCGGCGTCTTCCTCCGCCATGATCCGACCGAGCTCGTGGTGGCTGAAGAAGTCGCGGCCCGCGCCACCGGACTTGCGGCGCATGATGTCGGCGGGCTCCAGCACTCCACGCGCGACCAGCTGCTCACCGAACCGGACGAGCGGATCGTCCTGCGACAGGTCGAACGTGACGTCGGCCGCGGAGCTGTGGCCGTTGAAGCGGGGGAGGTGCTGGACGTGCAGCAGCACGGGACGCTGCTCGTCGCGGGCGATGGTCGCGGCCTTGAGGGTCTTGGCGTACACGTCGTCGAACGTGCGGCCGTCGCACCGGATGGGCTCGAACCCGAACGCCTCGGCGTAGGTGCCGAAGTCGCGAATGCCGCGGCCGGCCTCCTTGGGCGTGCTGATCGCGATGCCGTTGTCGGTCACCATCACGATCAGGGGGAGGTTCCATACGCTCGCGGCGTTCATCGCGTCGTGCAGGTCGCCCTCGGCCGAGGTGCCGTCGCCGATGATCGCGACCGCCACGCCGTCGCGAATGCCCTTGCGCTGGAAGCCGAGCGCGTAGCCCGCCGCCTTGCCGAGCTGCATGCCGACCGGGCTCTGGACCGGCAGCACACCGATCTCGGGGATCTGCAGGTGGTAGACCATCTGCCGCCCGCCGGTCATCCCATCCGTGGCCTTGCTGAACTGCTGACGCAGGACCCGCTGGGTGAAGTCGCCGATGCCGTTGCGGGTACACCAGGCGCTGACCAGGCTGGCCGAGCGGTAGTGGGGCACGATGCCGAAGTGGGCGGGGTCGACGACCTTGCTCAGCGCCAGGGCGGTGGCGGTACCGTGGACCTCCTCGCCCGGTCCCCAGATCCCGAACTTGACCTCTCCGCGCGACGCGAGCCGCACGATGTGCTCCTCCGTGCTGCGGCTGCGCACCGCCACACGGTACGCCTCCCGAAGATCGTCGTGCGAAGGGAGCTCGGACGGGGCAAGGCCGGTCGGGTCGGCATCGACCGAAGCTGTGGACATGGAACACTCCGCCATCGTTCTGCGTTCTACAGGGGTGGCGTCTTCGGGGTGGACCCGGGCCCGTGGCGTCCGCGATGACCCCTCCGGGCCCCGGTCCTTCCACCGGCGATGCGGCGTGGACTGTGCGGAATCACGCGACGGCGGAGTCCTCCACCGGGGACGCTCGTCTCCCGGGAACCGTAACGTGCTACGCCCGACACGCGCCCGGCGGATGGGGAAACACCGCAGACATCGACCGTTCCCGACACCCCCCGTCCGAGCCATTCCAGGGAGACCCCGTGCGCCCGAACCGCCGTACCCCCCGCCCCCCGCGCAAGGTCGATCCGGCCTACCTTCGCCGGGTCGCGGTCTGGTACCTCGAGCGCTGGAACGCCCCACCCGCCGGCCTGCGGCGGATCCTCATGAAGCGCGTTCGCCGCAGCGTCGACACCCACGGCACCGACCCCGACCAGGCCGCGTCGTGGGTCGAGGACGTCGTCCAAGAAGCCATCGCCGCCGGGCTCACGCGCGACGACCTGTACGCCGAGGCGATGGTCCGCACCCTCCGCGGACGGGGTGCATCCGCCCGCGCGATCCGGGCTCGGCTTCGCGCGAAGGGGGTCGAGGCCCAAGCCATCGACGACGCACTCACCGCCTTGGATGCCGACTCTGGCGATCGCCCAGAGCTCACCGCAGCGCTCCGGTACGCCCGGCGCCGCCGGTTCGGGCCGTGGCGCGCCGGTCCCGCCGACGACGACCGACGCCGCAAGGAGCTGTCCGCGCTCGCCCGCCAGGGCTTCTCGTTCCAGCTCGCCCGCACCGTCGTGGATCAGGGCCCTGACGATCGGGAGGCCGCGGAAGACCGCCTGTGGGACGCCAGGGTCTGACCCGCCGCCTCAGTACACGTCATACTTCCGTTTGTTCGCCGCATGTCCCGCGAGGTCCTTGGCGGGACGCAGGGTGCCGGACCCATCGTGGAGGTAGTACCAGAACTCGGTTTCAACCGGCACCATCACGGATTCAATCGCACCGATGCCCGGGTTGCCGATCGCGGTCGGGGGCAGGCCCCGGTGCAAGCGCGTGTTGTACGCGTCGGCGGGGTCTCGGAGCTTGGCGAGGAAGGCGCGGCGGTCGGACCAGTCGTCCAGCGTGTAGCGGCTGGTGGCGTCGACCCCGAGCTTCCAGTTGTTGTCGAGGCGCTTCCAGAGGATCCCAGCCACCAGAGGACGCTGCGACGGCGTGGGCTCCTCCTTCTCGACCAGGGACGCCATCACCACCACGTCGTGCAGGCTGCGCCCGCCCTCGCCGAGCTTGCCCGCGAGCGGGACGACCACGCGCTCGTGGAAGGTGTCGAGCTGACGCTGGACGAAGCCCTCGGCGGTGAAGTCGTCGGGGAGGACGCCGTACGTGTCTGGGTAGAGGTAGCCCTCGAAGCTGGGGCCTGGAACCTCGAACGGGGCCTCGATCGTCTTGCCCTCGGCCACCGCAGCGTACGCCCCCGCGTCGATCCAGCCCTTGGCGGCCAGGGCGGCGTCGATGTCGCGGATGCGCCACCCCTCCACCACCGTGAACGGGACGTCCTCGGGCAGCGGGGGCCCGCACAGGGTCCGAAGCAGCTCCGCCATGCCCATGGTGCGCGCGACCCGATGCCGGCCCGCCTTGAGGCAGCCCGCGTCCTCGACCGTGCGCAGGTACACCTTCCACCAGAAGGCGCTGCGCACGAGGCCCTCCTGCTCCAGACGATCCGCCAGACCCGCGGCGCGGG
>JAUHWK010000133.1 GCA_030424555.1 bacterium
CGCCCACCGAGTCCCTGTCCCTGCGCGAGCGCCAGGTCCTCACCCTCCTGGCCCACGGCTACACCAACCGGGAGGCGGCGGAGAACCTGGGGCTCAGCATGCGCAGCATCGAGACCTACCGTGCCCGCATGTCCGAGAAGCTCGGGTTCCAGTCTCGCAAGGAGATGGTCCGGTACGCGCTCGAAGCCGGCCTGCTCAAGCCCGGCGAGCACTGAGCCACGCCTCCGCAGGTCCCGGTGGACATCTGGGGCACCCATCGGATGAGCCCCGCAGCCCCGCGACGTTAAGGCGGCCCGTCGGAGGCCGGATGGTCACGGAAGCCGCGATCCGCGACGCGCTGAGGTCGGTGCAGGACCCCGATCTGCACCAGGACATCGAGGCGCTCGGGTTCGTCCAGGATGTGGTGGTCGACGGGACCCGGGTCGCGTTCACGGTCGAGCTGACGACGCCCGCGTGTCCGGTGAAGGACGTGCTCCGTCAACAGGCCCACGACGCGGTCGCCGCCCTGGAGGGGGTGTCGTCGGTCGACGTGCGGATGACCGCGCGCACCCGGGCCCACGCGGCCGTCGGCGGTGCAGCGGCGTTGGCGGATGTGGTCCACGTCGTGCTGGTCGGCGCCGGGAAGGGCGGGGTGGGCAAGAGCACGACCACCGTGGCGCTCGCGCGGGCGTTGGCGGCGACCGGTGCGCGGGTCGCGATGCTCGATGCGGACATCCACGGTCCATCGCTCGTCACGCTGACGGGCGCGGACGTCCCCATCCCCGGCGACGGGCGTCACACCCCGCCAGAGGTCGACGGGATCGCGGTCGTGAGCATGGGCATGTTCATGCCGGCCGCCCGGGCCACGCTGCTGCGAGGGCCCCGGGTCACGGCCCTGCTCCAGCAGCTCGTCGACGGGTTCGCGTGGGGGGCGCGCGACTACCTGCTGGTGGACTGTCCCCCTGGCACGGGCGACGTCCACCTCACCCTGGCCCAGCTGGCGCCGGTGAGTGGGGCGGTGCTGGTCACGACGCCCCAGGACCTGGCGGTGGACGACACCCGGCGGGCGGCGACCATGTACCGGACGCTGGGGGTGCCGGTGCTGGGAGTGATCGAGACGATGGCGGGCTTTGTCTGTCCGTCGTGCGATGCCCTGCACCCGCTGTTTGGAGAGGGGGGCGGGGCGGCGCTCGCAGGCGACCTTGGTGTGCCGCTGCTCGGGCAGATCCCGCTGGACCCAGGGCTTCGATCCCACCCGGAACGGCCCGGCCCTGGCGTGGCAGCGTTCGCCGAGGCGGCGGGGCAGCTGGCGCGCCGGCTGAGCGTGGTCCAGGCCCGCGCGGGCGATGTGCTGGAGACCTTCGAGCTGGACTGGCGCGATGCGGGGTGAGCGGCCGCGCGTCCGGCGGATCTGGCAGGAGGACGGTCGGACCCTCGGGATCGGGTGGACCACCGGGACGGTGTGCTTGTACGACGTGGTGGCGATGCGGCGGGCGTGTCCGTGCGCGCACTGCGTGTCCGAGACCTCCGGGGAGCGCACGCTGGATCCGGCGTCCATTCCGGAGTCGGTGCGACCCACGCGGATCGCGAGTGTGGGGCGCTACGCGCTGACGATCGCGTTCAGCGACGGCCACGACACCGGGATCTACACCTTCTCCGGACTGCACGACGATCCGGAGGCGTGGGGCGGACGGCCTGTCACACCCTCAACCGACGGCTGAAACGACGACGGCCCGGCCTTCCCCGCGGTGGGGAGGACCGGGCCGGCAGACGTCCTGGGATCAGGAGGCGACGACGGCCTTGAAGCCCACGCCCTCGATCGCCTTGATCAGCGCGGCGGGCTTGACCTTGGCGGCGTCGAACGCGACCTTGGCCTCGCCGGTCTGGTAGTCGGCCGCGGAGGCCTCGACGCCCTCGACGGCGCCCAGGGCGGCGATGATCTTCTCGGCGCAGGCACCGCAGTGCATGCCCTCGACGGTGAACGCGAGCTTGGTGCCGGTGGCGGCCTCGACCTTGTCGGCGGCGGCCTCGTAGGCGGCCTTGTCGGCCATCGGGCAGGCGAGGGCGGGGGTGGCGACGAACAGGGCGGCACCGAGCAGGAGCGTACGCATGATGAATCCTCCGAGGATCGACCGGGTGGACGGGCCATCCGACCACACATCCCGACGTAGCGTCGGGAACTGCGGCAATCTGCCCCACCAGACGGGAACTGACAACCCACCCCCTTGTCGGGCGATCAGGTCGGTCCGGTCCAGGTGATCGGGGGTTCGGTCAGTGGAAGGAAGGCGCCGTGGTCGGTGCCGCGGACGGCGAGCGCCGATCCGGACTCGGCCACCTCGGGGGACACGTCGGGCCGCATGTACCGCACCACGAACGCGACGCGGCGGACGGTGTCGCGGTTGGGACCGGACCGGTGGGCGGTGCGGAAGTGGTGGAGGTTGGCGTGGCCGGCCGGGGTGGTGGGGCGCACGAAGGAGGCGGGGTCGAGCGAGGCCATCGCCCGCCGATCGAGCGTGAGCTGGTGCCGGGTGGAGGCGCCGTCGGACAGGTCCAGCCGGTGGCTCCCGCGGGCGTACTCGACCGCACCCGTGCGCCGTCGACCGGGGGTGAGGGCGAGCCAGGCCGTGAGCATGCCGTCCACGTCGGGATCGGTGCGTCGGGTGTCGAGGTGCCAAGCGATGTCCTCGTCCCCGGCGGGGTCCTTCACAAACACATCGGCGTTGCGCACGAGGACGGTCGGGCCGAGGATCGCGGAGACGGCATCGACCAGGCGCGGATGGGCGGCGAGCTGGTGGGCCCAGTCCGACAGGGGGTGGGGTGTGCCTTCCCAGGGGCGGTGGTCCCGCTCGGTCCAGCGACCCCCGCGTCGGGCGATCTCGGCCTGCTCGAGGGCGTGCAGCGAGGCGACGGCGTCGGCGGCCTCCGCCTCGGTGAGCACGGGCAGGCCCAGGAAGAAGCCGTCGGCCTCGAAGGCGTCGCGCACGGTGAGGGGCGCCGTCATCGGTCCTTGGGGGAGAGCCCGTCCTGGCGGGCGTCGTCGAGGGCCTTGCCCAGGCACAGGGAGGCGATCCCGGCCAAGGCGGTGCGGCCCCGTGCGGTGCGGCCAGGGCCCCGCCCCAGCGCGGCGGCGAGCAACAGGCACCCGCCGAGCAGGGTCATCCACACCGCGGCGGCGCCGGTCCACACCGTGCTGATCGCGCCCTCTCGAAACAACCCGAGGCCGCCGACCTTGCTGTCGCCTTCAGCGCGCGGCTGCTTGGCGTAGGGGAGGGTGCGGACGCGGGCACCCAGCCCGACGACGAGGGCCGCCAGGTTGCCCTGGGTGGCGCGGACCTGGGCGACGCGCCCCGCGAGGGACGCCCGCATGCACAGGTAGCTGCCGGCGCCGGGGGGGAGGGGGTGTGCGCCCGGCACGCGCTGGATCCCGTCGTAGGCGGCGCGCGCCAGGTGAAACCACGCCGGGGCGTCGCGTCCGGACTTGGTCATCAGGACGGCGTCGACCGTCACGTCCGCCTTGGCGACCGCGAGCAGGTCGGGAATGGGCTCGGGCGGATCCTGCAGATCGCCATCCAGCACCACCACGAACCGCCCCTGGGCTTCGGCGATTCCGGCCAGGGTCGCGCCCAGCTGGCCCCGGTTGGACGGGAGCCGGAGCATGCGGATGCCGGCGGGGAGTGAGAGCCGGGGGGTGTCGTCGGTGCTGGCATCGTCGACGAACACCACCTCCGCACCGGGATCCGCCCGATGGGCAGCGGCCAGGACGCGGCGGGCGAGCTCGGGCAGGGTGGCCGCCTCGTTGTGGATCGGGACGACCACGGACAGGACGGGGGCGGCGTTCATGGGGTCTCCTGAGCGAGGCGGCCCACGGCTGCGACGGCCTGGCCGAACCCCGTAAGGTCGCCCGCGGTCATCCGCGCGTGCAGGGGCAGGCACATCAGCGTGGCGTCCAGGCGCTCGGTCTCGGGCAAGGGATCGGCCGGCGAGAGGCGCCGGAGGTGGTGCAGGGGCGGATGGAAGTACCGTCGCCAGCCGATCTTGTGCGCGGAGAGCACGGCGACTGCGCGGTCCCTGGAGACGGGCGGGATGGCGCACAGGTTCTGGCCGTTGGGCACCTGGTTGCTGGGCACGTGCTGGACCGTCCATCCCGCGGCGACCAGGTCGGCCCGCATCCGATCCCACGCGTGGGCGCGCGCCGCGAGCTGGGCGGGGAGCCGGGCGAGACCATGGCGTGCGGTGGCGGCGGCGAGCTCGTCGAGCTTGGCGTTGAGGCCGTGGACGTGGTCGAGCGGCTCCGGGGTGTTGCCGTGGGTGCGCAGCACGTCCATCCGTGCGGCCAAGGCGGGGTCGTGGCACGTGATCGCGCCGCCTTCGGTGGCGGGCAGGACCTTGGTGGCGTGCAGGCTGAACACGCTCGCGTCGGCCTGCGGTGGTGTGCAGCGCCCGTCGATCGTGGCGCCGACCGCGTGGGCCGCGTCGACCAGGAGGGCCGCGCCATGGGCCCGTGCGAGCCGTCCGAGGGCCTCCATGTCCGGGTGGACGCCGTAGGTGACCACGGGCACGATCAGCGAGACGTCTGGATGGCGCTCGAGCAGCTGGGCGACATGGCGCGGATCCATCGTCCAGGTGGCGGGGTCGACGTCGGCGAACACCGGCCGCAGCCCCGCCGCCTGCACGGCGTTGAGGGTGGCGACGTAGGTCCACGCAGGCAGGATGGCCGCACCCGTGCCACCGGATCGATCGAGCGCACGCGCCGCGACCTCCAGGCCGGCGGCGCCGGACGACACGGCGAGGGCATGCGGGGCGTGCAGGGCGAGGGCAAGGGCGTCCTCGAGGGCGCGAACCTCCGGGCCCCCGTTGGACGCCATCCCGCGGTCCAGGCTGGTGCGGAACCGCGCGAGCAGGGCGTCGTCCGGCTCATAGATCGGGCGGATGATGCGCAGGTCCGCGGCGCGGGGGGGGCCGATCTCCGCGATCGTCCGGTCTGGCGACCACCCGAGGTCCGCGAGGAGGCCGGGCTCCGGTGCCTGTCGGCAGGGGACCGCCCAGGGTGCGTCGCCGTCCACGAGGGTCCCGCCCAGGCGGTCCACCAGGTCCCGAACGAGCACCGGGGTGGGGTGGCCCACGTGGATCGCGGACGGCAGGGGGGGCCCGTCGACGGCGGCCCGAACCAGCCGCAGCAGGGCGTCGGCGAGGTCGGTGGCGTGGGTGGGGTGGCGCGGGGCGTAGCCGTGGTCGGGGGTGGGGACGGGGCCCTGGTCGACCGCGTCGCGGACGGCTTGAACGATGCCCCCTTCGCCAGGGGCGGCACCGTCTCCCCACGGGTCGTGCAGCCAGGCCACGGTCGCGTCGGGGAGCGCCGCGCTGGCGCCGAGCGCGGCGCAGGCGAGGGGATCGGTGGGGACGGTGCCCGCTGGGCCGAGCCGGTGGGCGGGCGCGGCGAGGACAACCGGGCCTGGTCCGGCCCCCTGCGTGAGCAGGGTTGGGAGCGCGTGCGCTGCGCACCGGCCGGGGCCGTCGGGGCATGGGCCGACGAGGTCGAGCAGCAGCCGGGCGTCCGACGCGTCTCCCGGGCCGACGGCGGCGACGCCGTGGGCGGGGGCGGCGGCGAGGACCGCGCGGCCGACGAGGCCGTCGGCACCGGACACGAACAACCGGAGGGTGGGGCTCACGGGGTCGACCTCGGGGACGCCGTCGCGGTGTCCGTCGGCTCCGGCGTAACCTCGCCCACGCCCGCCGACGGGCGGGTCCACGGCGCGAGCCGGTGCAGGTCGGAGGGGTGCATCAACACCGGGTACACGGCCAGCATCGCCCAGGGAAAGATCCCGAGGTCGAGGGCGAACGCGATGCCGAGGTGGAACGCGAGCCCGATGCCCGCCCACCACGCCTCGGGCCGCCAGGCGACGATGCGACGGGCCCACGCTGGGGCGGCCTCGCCTTGGTGCCGCCACCAGAACACCACCAGCAACAGGGGCGTGCTCCACTCCCACACCATCGTCCCCGCGGTGCCGAGCTGGGTGAGCGGGTAGGCCCAGGTGGGCGGCGGCGGGGGAAACCGGCTCACCGCGGGGTCCATCAGGATCACCCACAGTGCGCTGAACCCTTGCATCGGCAGCCAGCGGGCCCCGACCTTGGCGAGCCCGGCGGTCGCGTACATCACCACCAGCTGGACGATCAGCAGGTGTCGGCCCCAGGCAGGCCGCGGGATCCCGTCCCCCAGCCACGACCCGGTGCGCCACCGTGCATCCACCGACAGGGTGGCACCGGAGGGCGACAGCGCGAGCACCCTGAACAGGTTGCGGTACAGCAGGTCGATCCCACGGTCCGCGTCGGGCACCAGCGCCGCTTGCTGGGCGGAGAGCACGGCGGCGGCGACGCAGCTCAGCGGCGTCAGCGTGCCGGTCGCGACCCCCGCCAGCGCCAGCATCCACGCGCCCCACACCCACCAAGCGGTCGCTTCGGTTGCGGGGAGCACGTGCCACAGCCAGGCCCGGTCGAACCCCGCCTTGCGTCCCCAGCCGCCCGCTTCGGAGGGGCCGAGGAGCTCGGGGGCGAGGTCCAACCACCCGATCCAGGCCACGTCCCACAACATCACGAGGCCCGCCGCCAGCCGGACGAGCCCGAGCACGGTCGGGATCTCCCGGAGGCTCCACATCGCCACCCACGTCGACCACAGCCGTCCGAGCGCCTTCATTCCACGAGTCCGGGGTCTTCGGTGGCGCCAAGGCCTTCGAGGCCGTCGCGGGCGATCGTGTGGCGAAGCGTGGGCTTGGGACGGGGATGCTCGACCTCGCCGGGTGCGCCGACGAGCCGCTCGCGCTGGAGCATCTCGACGGAGACGAGCCCGGGGTCTTGCGCCATCAAGGTGGCGGCCGTCCAGGTGGCGAGCTCGCGGTACGACCGGGTGCGCTTGCCGCGGTCGTACACGCCCCGGACCCGGCGGTAGCCGAACACGTCGGCCAGCACGGCGTGCTCCGGATCGTGGCGTCGGTACAGCAGGTGCCGTCCCTGGGCGTCGATGCCCGAGACCTCCAGGGTGCGGGGGGTGTCGATGGGGACCGCGAACAGCGCCCACGCCTGTCCGATCCCGAGGAGCTTCCACCGCTTGGCCATCGGGCCGACCACCCGGCGATCCGTCGACACGAGCAGATCGCTGCCGGCGATCACCGTGTCGATGAAGCCCTCGCGGCTGAAGCCCAGGGGGCCGGCGAGGGCCATCCAGCCGTCGACCTCGCGCTGGGCCCGCGGCTCCGCGATGGACTTGGCCGTCACCCGGGGACCGAGCGGCAGCGCGACCAGGCCATGGCTGAGCAGCAGGGCCGCGAGCAGGCCGGCTCGGAGGTGATCACGGGCAGAGGGGGTGGGCATGGCCCGTCGTCGCCGGTCCGTGTTCGGATGTCAACGGCGACCGGGCGCCTGGGTCGTTAGCCGGGCGCCCGGACCGGAGGCCTGTGGTGATCCGACTCGAGGACGTGACCGTGCGGGTGGGGCCCGCCGTGGTGCTGGATGGCGTGTCATGGCACCTGCGCCAGGGGGCCCACGTCGGCGTTGTGGGACGCAACGGCGCGGGCAAGACCACGCTGCTTCGCGTGCTGTCTGGAGACCTTCCGGCCGCGGACGGCACGATCCACCGTCGCGGGAAGACGGGCCTGGCGTGGCTGCATCAGCAGGCGGTCACCGTGGGGGACCGGTCGCTGTGGGCGGAGGTGCGCTCGGGCATGACGGGACACCTTGCCCGAGAGGCCGCGCTGCGCAGTGCGGAGACGGCGGTCGCCGCCGGGGAGGCCGGGGCACCCGAGCGCCTGGACGCCGCGCTGGAGGCCCACCGGATCGCCGGCGGCTTCTCGGTGGACGAGACGGTCGGAGAGGTGCTGCACGGACTCGGGTTCGCGCCCGACGATCGCGATCGCCCGTGTGCGGACTTCAGCGGCGGCTGGCGGATGCGCATCGCGCTGGCCCGCCACCTGCTGTCGGACGCCGACGTTCGCCTGCTGGACGAGCCGACCAACCACCTCGATCTACCTGCCCGGTCCTGGCTCGCGGACCACCTCGCCACGTCGCCCGACACGCTGGTGGTCGTGAGCCACGATCGGTGGCTGCTGGACCGCATCGCACGGGAGACGGTGGAGATCCGACGGGGGCAGCTGACCGCGTTTCGGGGCACGCCGTCCCGGTGGGCGGAGGAGCGGGCACAGCGCGACGCCCACGCCTTGGCGGAGTCCGCCAAGCTCGATGCCGAGGCGGCCAAGCTCCAGGCCTTCGTCGACCGCTTCGGGGCCAAGGCGACCAAGGCCGCGGCCGCGCGCTCCGCGGAGCGAAAGCTCGAGCGCCTGGACGCCCAGCGGCCCGATCTTCCGCTCGAAGAGGAGCAGACCGCCCGCCTGCGCCTTCCCTCGGCACCGCCGTCCAGCGACAGCCTGATCGCCGTGCGAGACGGGGCGTTCGGCCACCCCGACGGTCCCACCTGGTCCGGCGTGGAGCTCGAGGTCCGGCGGGGTCAGCGCTGGGCCGTGATCGGCCCCAACGGTGCCGGGAAGAGCACGCTCCTGGCCGCGCTGCTCGGCGAGCTTCCCCTGACGGACGGCAAGCGCGTCTTTGGTCGGGACGTGATCTCGGCGATCCACCGCCAGGACCTCGCGGCCCACCTGCCGATGGACGACACGGCCCTCGGGCACGTCCGCGAGCACGCCCCGCCCACCTCCGACACCCGCCTCCGGGCCGTGCTCGGGGCCCTGGGCTTGTCCGGTGACAAGGCGCTCCAGCCCCTGGGGACGCTGTCGGGCGGTCAGAAGGCGCGGGTGGTGCTGGCGCGCTTCGTGCTGGAGCCGGCCAACCTGCTCCTGCTCGACGAGCCCACCAACCACCTGGACGTGCCGACGGCCGAGGTCCTCGCGGAGGCGCTGGAGGCGTGGGACGGGGGGCTCGTCGTCGTCACGCACGATCGCTGGCTGGTCGAGCGTGTCGCCACCCATGTGGCCGTGGTCCAAGGTGGCGGCGTCGTCCGATACGACACCGTGGCAGAGGGCTTGGCGGCTGCGGCGTCTCTT
>JAUHWK010000134.1 GCA_030424555.1 bacterium
CTCCGAGACCGCACGCTTCCGCGAGCACCCCAAGGGGCAGCTCGTCGGCGGCCGTGTGGTCGGCCACGTCTCGTTCGCCTTCTGACGCCCGTCGAGGATCCCATGTCCGACGTCCGCGCCATCCCCAATCTCGCGCAACGCAGCCCGCCACGGAGCCCCTCGGGCCCGCGTGTCCGGTCCGCGATCCTGCTGGGCGGGCTCGCGCTCGTCGCCTGCGCGTACGAGGCCCCGATCGACCCCGGGGCCCCCACGTTCGGCAACAGCATCTCGGGCCAGGCGGTGATCGATCAGCTGTCCGCGTCCGGGCCCGCCTTCCTGGTCCTCGCCGACGTCGACAACCCCACCCCGCCCCTCGGCACCGGCTCCCCGGTCACCTTCACCAGCAGCCCAGCCGGGGCGTTCGAGGTGGGCACCGATGGCCTGCGGGCCGCCCCGTTCGCGTTCACCGGGCTGCCCGACGGCGGGTACTACCTGTCGGGCCTGCTGGACCAGGACCGCAACTTCCACCCCGGTGCCCCCACGCTCGCGGGTGCCTCGTGCGGCGACGTCTCCGGTCTGTACGTCGAGAGCCTCGCCACCGGCGCACCGCAGCCGATCACCGTCTCCGGTGGGACGTGGCTGCGCAACCTGCCGGTGCCCTTGTCGCGCCTGCAGACCACCTCGCGCCCGGCGTTCACCTACGACGCCGGCCAGACCCTCACCTTTGGCGCCACCTACACGCTGCGGGCCCAGCCGATCACCGCGAGCTTCGGTCCAGACCTGCGCATCGCCATCCCCGGCCCGTACGACCCGGCCTCGGGCGACACCTGCGGGGCGGCGTTCTGGTTCCGTCGGGTCGACGACGACAACGACGGCAACGTGGACGGGGACCCCGACAACCCGCTCGCCGAGCGCCGGTGGCCCCGGGTCATCCTGCGCTGGCAGGGCGTCGGGGTGGACGACGACGGCGACGGCGTGATCGATCGCCTCGATCGCACGTTCAACGGCGAGGCCGTGCCCACCACCACGATCTACGCCACCTCCGCAACCCCTGCGCCCCCTGCCGGGGTCGCGCTCCCCGCGGCCAACGAGGTCATGCCGCTCACGGAGATGGCGGTCACCGTCGCGCCGCTGGGCCGCAAGGTCACCCCCGAGACCGGGGCCGAGGGCGAGCTCGTCCAGACCGCCGACCTCCCTCCCGGCGTGTGGTCGGTCACGATCATCGCGGAGACCGGCCAGACCTGGGAGGTCCCCAACGAGCTGGCCCGCAGCGCGCTCGGCACCCCGCTGCCACCCCCTGGCGTCACCACGCCCGCCGATCCCACCCAGGGCGTGTACCTGCTGCTTCCCTGAGGCAGCGCGGGCTCCGCACCGGTCCCCGCGGCTCCACCGCGCACCCCCTACACGCCCGTGCCGCCCGCCAGGCGTGCCGCCACGCTCGGTGGCGCGCGCTGGTCCCGGGGTCGGACGGGGCATAGACCGGGCGGACCCCCATCGGGAGCCCCCATGCCGTCGTCCTGGACGCCCGCCGCGTGGCGAGACCGGCCTGCCCACCAGCAGCCCGCGTGGCCCGACGCCGACGCCCTCGCCAAGGCCGAGGCCACGCTCACCCGCATGCCACCGCTGGTGTTCGCCGGGGAGGCCCGCACGCTCAAGGAGCGCCTGGGGGAGGTCGCCCGCGGTCGTGGGTTCTTGCTCCAGGGCGGCGACTGTGCCGAGAGCTTCGAGGCGTTCCACCCCGACGCCATCCGCGACACGCTCCGCGTCCTGCTGCAGATGAGCGTTGTGCTCACCTTCGGCGCCTCCGTCCCGGTGGTGAAGGTCGCGCGCATGGCGGGCCAGTTCGCCAAGCCCCGGTCCAAGCCCACCGAGACCCGAGACGGCGTCACCCTGCCCTCGTACCGTGGCGACATCATCAACGATCTCGCATTTGACGCCACGGCCCGCACGCCCGATCCCGCGCGCATGGTCCAGGCCTACCACCAGTCCAGCGCCACCCTGAACCTGCTCCGCGCGTTCACCCAGGGCGGGTACGCCGGGCTGCACGAGGTCCACCGGTGGAACCTCGAGTTCGTGGACGGTCCGCTGGGCGACGCGTACCGCGACCTGGCCGACCGCATCGACGACGCCCTCGGGTTCATGGAGGCGTGTGGGATCACCAGCGACACGGCCCCGCAGCTCCGCGAGACCGAGCTGTTCACCGCCCACGAGGCCTTGCTGCTCCCGTTCGAGCAAGCGCTCACCCGCCAGGACTCCGTCTCCCGGCGCTGGTACGGATGCTCAGCACACTTCCTGTGGATCGGCGACCGCACCCGTCAGCCAGACGGCGCCCACGTCGCGTACCTGTCCGGCGTCGACAACCCGATCGGGATCAAGTGCGGACCGTCGCTCCCGGTCGACGACCTGCTCGGCCTGCTCGACACCCTCGACCCCCACCGCGAGCCTGGCCGCATCACCCTGATCACCCGCATGGGCGCGTCGGGACTCGCCGAGGGCCTGCCCAAGCTGGTCCGCGCGGTACAGCGCGAAGGACGCCCCGTGGTCTGGGTGACCGACCCCATGCACGGCAACACCCAGGTCACGGAGTCGGGCCTCAAGACCCGCGACTTCGAGGACGTGATGAGCGAGGTCCACACGTTCTTCGAGGTCCACGCCGCGGAGGGCACCCACGCGGGCGGCATCCACGTCGAGATGACGGGTCTGGAGGTCACGGAGTGCACGGGCGGCGCCCAGAAGCTCCACGCTGACGCCTTGGCCGAGCGCTACGACACCCGCTGCGATCCCCGCTTGAACGCCAGCCAGGCCCTGGAGCTCGCCTTCCTCGTGGGCGAGCACCTCAGCCAGCAACGGACCCGGGCGCCGAGTCCGGAGCGCTGACCGTCTCCGGCGCGTTCCGTGTTGCCCACCGGTTTGCCCCCCGGTTTGCCCACCGGGCGAGCGTGCGCGGGTCCACCACCGCCGCGTACAGCGCCAGGCTCGCCCACGAGAATGGCCCGATGTCCATCAGCAGGTGGACGACCCCGTGGAACACGATCCCAAGGCCCGCCCACACCCAGCCGATCGGGAGCCGGCGGAGCGCCCGCGCCAGGCGTCCCTCGCCGACGTCCGCCGTGGAAGCCAACCACCACGCAGCCCACACGGGCGTGAGCACCTCCCACAGCCAGGTCACGAGCGTGCCCACCTGGGTGCCAGCGTACAGCACCGGGTGGCTGAGCCAGGACAGGTCGTACCGCGACCACGTGGGCTGCTGCAGGATGTCGTACAGCGCGCTCAGGTCGCCGCCTGGGACCCAGTGAACGCTCACCTTCTGCCAGCCCGTCGTCGCATACATGATCATCAGCTGCCAGGCGACCAACAGCCGGGTCCAGCGCGGGGCGGTGGCCTCGGGATCGTGCCACGCTCCGGTGGTGCGCCGGGCGTGCAGCGACAGGGTCTGGGTGGGCCCAGCGAGCACCAGCAACCACAGCGCCGCAGACAACAACAGATCGTAGCTCCCCCCGGCGTGGCTGTTGCGATCCGCCAGCAGCAGGAACGACTGGCTGGCGAGCAGGGCCACGACCCGTCCGACGATCGGACCCCCCACTCCAAGTGCGAGCGCCAGGCACGCGACCACCGCCGCGGCGAGCGTCCCCTCCACCGCGAGCGGTCCGTCCCCGATCCCGTCGAACCATATGCTGGCCTTGAGGCCCCGGTACCCGCCGTGGGCCCGGTCCAGCCACACCCACGACGCCGCCCCCGTCCACCAGGTCTTGGCCAGGGCATGGGCGGCGACCAGCCCCACCGCGATCCGGGTGATCCCCAGCCACAAGGCGGGCTCGGGCGCATGCAGCCACGTCACGAGCGCATCCCAGCGGCGGCTCATCGCACCCTCATCACGCGCAGCACGCCATCGTCGCCCGCGGCGACGATCCGCTGTCGGGACGGGGTCCACGGCACGTCCTCCCCCGCCTGCACCTGCGCAGGACGGGGCGTGGGACGCCGCTCGTAGCCCACCCGCACCCGGGTCACGCCGACGTCCTCCGCCATCACCCGGGTGGCGACCGCCTGCGCGAAGCGGTCCAGGTGTCGATCGTACCCAGCCCACGCCAGCCGGAACTGGACTGCGCGCATGCGATCGTGGTCGAGGGCCGCGGCCTGCCAGGCGTGGTCGGGATCGCCTCGGCGGTACCACACGGACCACGCGCCCTCCCGCTCGGCCTCGATCACGAGGCGGCTGGGGTGACGGTGGGGGGCCACGAACATCTTCCAGCTCTGCCAGGACCCGGTCGCCGACAGGTAGGGCTCGACGGGCCCGAGCACGACCTCGCGGCCGGACTCGACCCCTTTGGCGATCGCGAACAGGCGGTCCTCGAACGTGTCGCGCTCCATCGCCCAGCCCACGGACGCCAGCCGTGCTCGCCAGGCCTGCAGCTCAGCCTGCACGGTGGGGTCCCGCCAGCGGCGCCGATCCATGCCCGCTCCCGCAGACGGCAGGGCCTGAAGTCCGGTCGCCAACAGGTGCAGCAGGACGAACACCGCCACGAGGTGACGGGTCACGGCGCCACCGGAACGAGCCGGATCCCCTCGATCTCCACCCCGCCGAGGTCCCGCAGGTCCGCGTCCATACAGAACGGGAGCCCATCGGCGCACGGGATGCACGACAGCCCCACCGTGGACGCCAGGTTGCACACCGCGTCGGGCCGGTCGCCTGCCTGAAGCAACGCCCCGGCATCGCGCGTGTCGAGGCGGCCTCGCAGGGCGCCGTCCCCGATTCGCGCGCCGTCTGCGGAGAAGGTGCCCTCCAGCGTGAAGCCCTCCACCGGCACCGACACCCCGAGGATGTCGAGCACGACGCGATCGGCGAACGCAGAGAACCGAGGTGAGCGCGCGAAGTCCGCGTTGGGCAGGGCCCAGGTCGCCAGATCCGGGTCCTGCACCACCTTGCCCGCGTCGACCGCCCCCTGGGCTCCGAGCAGGTCGAGCGCCCGGGCGTCCGCCCACTGGACTCCGACCAGCACGGGAGCGTCGATGTTCGCGCGGAACAGGCCCGACACGCCTGCCGGCTCCACCCAGTCCGCGTCCGCCAGCTCGAGCGCCCACGTGCGACCCCGCAGCGCGCTGGGGCCGTCCACGAGCGGGGCCCCGAACGCGGACGTGACGAAGGACACCCGCAGCGCCCCCGCACAGGTGCGGACGAACAGGTCGTGGGCGTGGCTGGGCCGCAGCGGGGTCTGCGGGGTGATCACCACCGCCAGCGTGTCCGGTTCGGTCGTGACCGCGACCGGGATCTCCTCCCCCGTCTCGGTGACGAGGATCTGGGCCGACACGTCCTCCAGCCCCTCGGGCCCCCGGACGGTGGCGGACAAGGTCGCGTGGACCGGCACCGAGGCCTCGCCTGCGGCAGGGTCCGTCGCGAGCACCTCCCCACCGCATCCCGCCGGCGGATCGTCGGAGTCGAACCACCCGGTGTCGAGCAAGGGCGCGGGCGGCTCCGAGGTCGGACACCCCGCGAGGAACGGGACGACAAGCAGCCCAGGCAGGGCGCGCACTGCGCGGACAGGGCTCACAGGGACGACTCCATCCGCACCCGAAGCGCGTACCAGTGGCCGGGCCCCGTGCGGCCGTCCTCGGCACGCACCGTGAGGCCCACCTCGGTGGCCGCCGAGAACGTCTGCGTCCAGGACGGATCGGGGCTGGCGCCGAAGTCGCTGTCGCTGACCGTGATCTGCACCCCGTCGATCGTGACGATCAGCACCGGATCGGAGGGGCTCGCGTGGACCGCCGCCTCCACGTCGACCGTGAGCCGGTGCCCGCCCGCCGGGACGGACACGGCGTAGTGGTCCTCGTCGGTCAGGCCGCTCCACCCGCCGACCACGACCAGCCCCTCGGGGTGGCCGACCGGGACGGAGAGCGCCTGTGGGTCGTCGGGATCGTCGTTGGCGGCCTCGGCGACGTCCGCGTCGACCGGCGGCTTGGTGATCGAGGCGCGGATCTCGTAGAACGCGTCCTCGCCGCCCGCTTGGGGACCATCCGGCAGCACGGTGATCGTGTACGCGCCGACGCTGGCGGGCACGACCATGCGCGCATCGGTGTGGTCCAGGCCATCCACCACCGTGAGGCCCAGGCCATCCTGCCCGCCCGCAAGCGTCGCGAGCACATCCGCCCGCGACCCGAGCGTCTGGGCGTCCACCCGCACGTCGATCCAAGACTCCTCTGCAAGCTCGGTGGACCAGACATCCCGGTCTCCCGCCCCGCCGATCGTGCCGCACCCGCGCGTCTCCAGCGGAAGCGCGGTGGCCTCCTGCGGCCCCTCGTTCGGCTCGGCCTCGTCGACCGCACACCGTGGCACCGGGCCCCCGGTGTCTTCGTCGGACTCGACCGGGGGATCGGTGTCGGGACGGGCGGTGTCGTCGGGATCGTCCGGCAGGATGCGACGGCACGAGGCCGGGCCCGCCAGGACCGCGAGCCCGAGGATCGTCCACCCGACACCGGCACGTGCAGCGAGCATGGGGCGATCTACCCCGGAGGACGACGCGGTCGCCACCACGTGTCCCCCGCGTGACGGACCCCCGCCGGCTCGGCTAGGTTGCCCCCATGCGCACCCCCTCTTCGTCCCCGTTCCTCGGACTGATCGCCACGCTCGGTGCCGTCGTCGCCTGCAACGGCCCCGACGATCCCGTCCTCCGCGCCCAGGTGCCCGAGATCGCCGTCACCCCGTCCGCGCTCGACTTTGAGGGCGCGGTGGTGCCCCTGGTGTCCGAAGACGCCGTCCGCATCGCCAACGCAGGGCGCGCGCCGCTGGAGATCCAGGCCCGCATCGAGGGCGACGACCTACGCCCGTGGAGCCTGCCCGTCACCGAGGCCACCCTGGCCGCCGGCGAGGATCTCCCGCTCCCGGTGCGCTTCCAGCCCGCCACCTACCTGCCCTTCTCGGCCGACCTCGTGATCACGAGCAACGACGAGGACACGCCCGAGGTCCGCGTGCCGCTGTCCGGCGAGGGCATCGCGGGGCCCGTCCCCGACATCCTGGTCGATCCCCCCTCCATGGACTTCGGCACCGCCAGCTCCTCCCAGGTCGCCGTGATCCAGGTTCGCAACGCGGGCCAGGCACCGCTCACCCTGGGCACGATCGCCCAGCAGGGATCGGGCCGCTTCCGCATCGACCCCGACCCGTCCGGCACCACGATCGCCCCCGGCAACACCCTGCCGGTGGTCGTGTACTGGGACCCGGCCGACGGCGAGACCGGAGACGACGGGATCCTCACGGTGCCCAGCGACGACCCGGACGAGCCCGAGGTCGACGTGCTCCTGATCGGAAACGGCGGCAGCGACCTGCAGTGGCCTCAGGCGGTCGTCGACTGTCCGGCCACCACCGATCCGCCTGGGTTCGTCTCGCTCGATGGCCGCGACAGCACCGACCCCGAAGGCCACCTCCCGCTCACGTACCGGTGGCGGCTGGTCGGCGTCCCCACCGACAGCACGGGGCAGTCCACCTCCTCGGGCTACCTGACCAGCCCCGGAGCCGCCGTCACCGACCTGTTCACCGACGCGGTCGGCGACTACCAGGTCGAGCTGGTGGTGGAGAACGCGATCGGGCTCGTGTCGGCGCCCGCCCGCTGCACCATCGAGGCCATCCCCGACGAGGACCTGGCGGTCGAGCTCACCTGGAACACCGCCCGCGCCGACCTCGATCTGCACCTCGCCCGCAACGACGCCACGCTGTTCAGCGGCGCGGACGACGTCTCGTACTGCAACAAGCGCCCCGGGTGGGGCGTGTCCGGCACAGCCGACGACCCCGAGCTCGAGCTCGACGATCGCGCCGGTCTCGGGCCCGAGAACATCAACCTGCCCGCCCCTGCCGACAGCGCCTACACCGCCCGCGTCCACTACTTCGACGACAAGGGCGACAACATCGTGACCGCCACCGTCCGCGTGTACATCGAGGGCGTTCAGGCCTTCGAGGCCAGCCGGAACCTGTCTCGCAACGAGGTCTGGGACGTCGCCCGCATCGCGTGGCCCGCCAAGACCGTCGGCGCCTTGGCCGTCGATCCCTACGACGCCCCACGGCGCGTCTGCCCCTGAGGTGTCCATGTCCCGAACCGCCCTCGCCCTGCTCCCGCTGATCGGGCTGGCCTCCACCGCCTGCCTGGACACGACCGACGCGCCCGGCGACACCGACGATCCCTTGCTGGACGTCGACGGTCCGGGCACCGTCCCGGGGTTCTGGCCCGTCGCCAACGTCGACCACGTGGTGTTCTTCGGCGACAGCATCACCGCCGGGGTCGGCGCCTCGGTGCCCTCTCGCGAGTACCCGGCCCTCATGGTCGACAACGACGACGACGCCTGGCCGGCCTGGACGAACGGCACGCTCGCCTCGCGCTACCCGTCGCTGGGGGTCTCGGTGCTCGACGTCTCCGAGGGCGGCGCCACCACCTCCGACCTCGACGACCAGCTGGCCGACCTCGACGAGGAGCTTCGCGGCACGCCCCTGCAAGGCACCGGGCTGGTGATCGCCACGATCGGCGGCAACGACGCCCAAGCGGCGCTGTTTCCCGGGGCGGACGTCGACGGCATCCTGTCCCGCGCGCTGGACAACATCGACCGCTGGGTGGGCGGGCTGCGCAACGGCACCCGGTTCACCGGCAACGTCGAGGTCCTGATCACCAACATCTACGAGCCCAGCGACGGCACCGGCAAGACCAGCTCGTGCTTCTTCGGGATCGACTACAGCGACCTGCTGGGCAAGCTCGACGGGTACAACGAGGATCTCGGCGCCTGGGCGCAGGCGGAGCGCGTGGGCATCGCCGACCTCAACGGCCACTTCCGGGGCCACGGCTTCGTCGAGGGCCGCGGGACCGACCTGTGGTTCGAGTCCGACTGCATCCACCCCAACGACACGGGCCACCACGAGATCCGACGTCTGCTGTTCGCCGCGCTCGACCGTGACCCCCTCGACACACGGCGCCCGGACGCAGACGCGGACACCGACGCCGTCGAGTGACGGATCAGCGGGGGTCGCGGGTCGCGGCGGGGAGCAACATCCAGC
>JAUHWK010000135.1 GCA_030424555.1 bacterium
TGAGCCTCTCGCCTTCAGCTGCTACTCCCTGCTCGTTGAGATCGAGCAGCGCCGACTGGGCCTCGCGGATGGTCGTCAGCAGCCCAACCGGGTCGAGGCCGGCTTTCGTCGCGAGCAGCATCTCCTGGACCTTTTCGGCCACACCGGGGTGCACAAGTAGCCGATCGCACGGTGTCGCTGGCGCATGGTAGCGCTTGTCGACCTTCGCCCCCGTCCTCGTCTTCGCCGCGAGCTTGAAGGACGGCATGAAGTAGTTCACGTACAACCGTGCAGCCTCGTACAACCGGCTGAGAATGCGGGCCGCCGGCAACCCCTGGTAGCGCCGGTACGCAACGAACCGCCGAACTACCGCGCCGTTCTTCTGCTCGATCCAAGCTTGATCGTTCTTGCGGTGAGGTCGTGAGCGCGTGAGCTCGATCCCCGTCGACCGGCAGTACGCCAGGACGGCGGGATGTCCGGGCCTCCGTGGTGAGGGGCGGTGCTGGGGGCGGGTCGCGCGACTACTCCGCGGACGACCCGGCGATCGCCAACCCCGTGTGGGCGGCCAGGAACGCGACGCGGTCGACGCTCTCCTCGATCTTCATGCTGACGGGCATGCCGGCGCCGTGGCCCGCGCGGGTCTCGACGCGGAGCACCACGGGGTTGGACCCGGTGTGGGCGGCCTGGAGTGCGGCGGCGAACTTGTAGCTGTGGCCGGGGACGACGCGGTCGTCGTGGTCGGCGGTCATGATCAGGGTGGGCGGGTACGCGGTGCCGGCTCGGGCGTTGTGAACCGGTGAGTAGCCGAGGAGGTACCGGAACATCGCCTCGCTGTCGTCGACCGTGCCGTAGTCGCTGGCCCACGCCCAGCCGATGGTCCAGGTGTGGTACTTGAGCATGTCGAGCACGCCCACGCCGGGGACGGCGGCCGCGAACAGGTCGGGGCGCTGGGTCACGGTGGCGCCGACCAGCAGGCCCCCGTTGGAGCGGCCGTGGATCCCGAGGTGCGCTGGGGAGGTCCAGCCCGACGCCACCAGGTGCTCACCGGCCGCGATGAAGTCGTCGAACACGTTCTGCTTGGACTGCTTGGTGCCTGCGGCGTGCCAGTCGCGGCCGTACTCGCCGCCCCCTCGGAGGTTGGCGACGGCGACCACGCCGCCCTGCTCGGCCCACACCAGGTACTCGGTCTTGAACGACGGGGTGATCGGGATGTCGAACCCGCCGTACCCGTACAGGTACACGGGGCGCTCGCCGTCGGGCGTGACGTCGGCGCGGTGCACCAGGAACATCGGAACTTGGGTGCCGTCCTTGCTCTCGTAGAACACCTGCTCGGTGACGAAGGCGTCGGGATCGACGTCCAGCGTGGCGGCGACCACCGTCGTGGTGGTGCCCTCGGACGGGTCGAGCCCCAGGATGGTGTCGGGCGTGGTGAAGCCCTCGAAGCGGAAGTACGCCACCGGCTCGTCGAGCTCTCCCGTCCACCCAGACACGGAGCCGAGGCCCGGCAGGGCGACGGTGTGGCGCAGGGCGCCGTCGAGCGTGTGGATGGTGACCTCGGCGCGGGCATCGACCAGCCAGCTCAAGACGAGGTGGCCGTCGGCGAGCAGGGCGCGCTCCAAGGTGGCGCCCTCACGGGCGGGGACGACGTCGACCGCAGCGGGCTCCGCCTCCGTGCCACCCAAGGGGATCGACACGACCTTGCGCGTGGGGGCGTCCTTGTCGGTGACGGCGAGGAGGGTGTCGCCGACCGTGCCGATGGGCAGCCACTCGGCGTCGAACCGATCGCGCAGGCGGGTGGGGGAGACCTCGAGGGTGGCGCCTGCCGTGGACAGGTCGAGGTCGGCGAGGTCCAGCACCCAGAGGCGGTTGCGCTCGTCGGTGCCCTCGCTGACGTGGAGGAGCACGCGGGTGCCCTCGTCGTCCACGCCGGCCCAGAAGCCCCACTGGGGATGATCCGGCGTGGCGAGCACGCGGATGTCGCTGGACTGCGGGGTGCCCACGCGGTGGAACCACACCTGCTGATCGCTCAGCTTCTCCTCGTAGGCGCCGGTCTCGGGCGCGGGGAACCGGCTGTACAAGAAGCCCGACCCGTCGGGAAGCCAGCTCGCGCCGCTGAACTTGACCCACTCGAGGGTGTCCTCCAGGACCGTGCCGTCCTCCACGCGGACCACGTGCCAGACGTTCCAGTCGCTGCCGGCGTCGGCCGTGCCGTAGGCGACGTACGCGCCGTCGGGCGAGGGGGCCCAGCCCGTCAGCGCCTTGGTGCCGTCCTCGGTCCAGGTGTTGGGGTCCAGCAGGACGCGGGGCTCGCCGTCGGTCGGCGTGACGCGAAGCACCGCCTGGTCGGCCCCGGCGGCGCGGAAGCTCGCGAACGCCATGCCGCCCTCCATCACCGGGCTACCGTGGTCGTCGCGCTCCCACAGGGCGGCGAACCGGGCGGAGAGCGCGTCGCGGCCGGGGAGGGTGTCGAGGTGGGTGCGCGCGGCCGTGTTCTGGGCGGTGACCCAGGCCGTGACCTCGGGGGCGTCCAGGTCCTCGAGCCAGTCGTAGGGGTCGGGGACCTCGGTCTCCCACAGGGTCAGGGTGGACTCGCTCATCCGCGTGGTGGGCACGGCGACCTCGGGGGTGGGGGACGGGGTGCTCTCGACCGGCGCCTTGGTGGCGCAAGCCGCAGCGAAGACGAGGGAGGGAAGGAGCGCGGCGCGCAGCAGGGGCATGGGACCTCCGGGGCCGCCAGTCGTAACGCTGTTGTCGAGAGCCGTCGGGCAGGCGCGGACGTGGGTTACGGCGGCCCGTCTGGTCAGGAGGTGTCGATGTCGTCCGGTTCGTTCGCCCTTGCCTTTCGCGGGGTCGTGCACTGCGGGACCCTGCTGGCGCTGTGTGGCGTGGCCGCCTGCGGCCCCTCGTCGCTCACCCTCGGCGAGCCCAGCTGCGATGCGTCGGCGGCGGCCGATTGGTTCATCGTCGGCGCGATCGTGCGGTCGGGCAGCACCGACGGCACCCTCGACGAGGACCCTCCCGGGGACCTGATCACGGCGAGGGAGGGCCGATACAACCCGCGCACCGGCGCGCTGTCGTTCACCGACACCTTCGCCGACGGGTACCGCTACACCGGGGCGGCATGGGATGGGTTCGGCACCGTGTTCGACAACGGCGACGCCGACCTCGAGCTCACGCGCACGCTGGTCCACGCCGACGGTGGCGAGACGGTCCACGCGGTGCGCATCCTTCGGTCGGGATGCGATGTCGAGTGGGTCGAGCGGGAGGGTGACACCGTCGTCTGGCTGGAGAACGCCACGTTCAAGGGAGACGTGTACGACTTCCGCGTGGACCGGCTCCAGGCGAACGTGATCGCCACCGGGCGGGGGGAGCGGTCCGCCGATGGCGAGACCGAGCTCACGGACGACTGGCGCATCGGCGACGTCGAGCACCACTGGACCCGCGAGATCCGCAGCGACGGCGAGGAGGTCGCCACGTTCGAGGTCCTCGCCAACGATCGGGTCGCGCAGGGCGAGGTCGAGGTGCGCACCGGGGGGTCCACGGCCTGGGAGTTCGACGTGGTGGACGTCGACGGCGCGGAGGCCACCTGGGAGCTGGGGCTCGGACCGGCGGGCAACGGGCGTGGCCTCGTCACGTTCAAGGGCACGTTCGAAGACATCGAGTGCGATCTGGAGATCGAGGACGGCGACTGCTCCATCGAGGATGGGTGTGAGGAGGCGCCACGTCCGCCGTGCTGGCGTGTCGAGCTGGACGGCACCGATCGGAGCAGCGCGTGCTGCACTCAATGACCGGCTTCGGCCGCGGCGTCGCCCGCGGAGCGGTGGGGGAGGTCACGGTCGAGCTTCGGGCGGTGAACCACCGCTTCCTGGATGTCGTCCCCAGGCTGCCGAGGGAGGTCCTGGCGTGGGAGTCCCAGGTGGTCGGGGCGATCAAGGCGCGCCTCGCCCGCGGGCGGGTGGAGGCCCACGTGCGGGTGGTGCCGGGGTCGGGGGCCGGAGGCGTCCAGGCGGATGCCGCGCGCTACCAGGCGCTGGTGGCGACGATGGCCTCGCTGTCCGGCCTGGGCGCGGACGACCCGGGCCTGCGTCGCCTGGCGCTGGAGCAGCCCGGGGTGTTGCGGGTCGACGATCCCACGATCGACGTGGAGGATGCAGGCTGGATGCAGGCGGTCACCACGGCCACGGCGGAGGCCTTGGAGGCGCTGGTCGCGATGCGGCGCCGAGAAGGCGAGGCGCTGCGGGTCGTCATGCTGGAGCTGGTGACCTCCCTCGCGGGTCAGGTCGAGGCCCTCGCCGCCCACATGCCGGGGCTGAGGGCGCGGGCCACCGAGCGTCGGGCGTCGCGGCTGGCGGAGCTGCTCGACGGGGCGGCGGTCGACCCGGTGCGGCTGGCACAGGAGGTGGCCTTGCTCGTCGACAAGGCCGACATCGCCGAGGAGATCGACCGGCTGGCCAGCCACCTCGATCAGCTCCGGGAGGCCCTGTCCACCCAGGGGGCGGTCGGTCGGCGGGTGGAGTTCCTGCTCCAGGAGGCCCACCGTGAGGTCAACACCATCGGGAGCAAGGCCGCGGAGGCGGTGGTTCAGGGCCACGTCGTCGAGCTGAAGACCCTGCTGGAGCGCCTGCGCGAGCAGGCGGCCAACGTGGAGTGAGCATGCTGCGTGTCCCCCGGCCCGAGCGCGGCCTGCTGCTGGTCGTCGGTGGACCCTCAGGCGTGGGGAAGTCCACCTTGATCAAGGGCTTGCGGGAGCAGCTCCCCGAGATCGTGTTCAGCGTCAGCGCCACGACCCGTGCCCCCCGGCCCGGAGAGCAAGACGGCCGAGAGTACCACTTCCTCGCCCGCGACCGGTTCGAGGACATGGTCGCGCGGGGAGGCTTCCTGGAGTGGGCCGAGGTGTACGGCAACCTGTACGGCACGCCGTGGCAGCAGATCGCCGACGATGTGGAGGACGGCCGGGTGGTGCTGCTAGACATCGATGCCCAGGGCTCCGAGCAGGTGCGGGGGCGCATGCACGACGCGGCCCACGTGATGATCCTCCCGCCAGACCGTCTCACGCTGGAGACGCGGCTGCGCGCCCGGGGCACCGAAGATGAGGCCACGGTGCAGCGTCGGCTCGCCGAGGGCCTGGAGCAGCTGTCGCACGTCGGCACCTACGACTACCTGGTCGTGAACGACGACCTGGAGACCGCCCGCGCCACCCTCGTCGGCATCGTCCTCGCCGAGCTGTCCAAGCGACAACGCCGCGTTGATCGGGTTCGTGCGTGGAGCAGCCCTGGTCACGGTGGGGATTCGGGGTAGGCTGAAGGGAATGGCCGCCCCCGGAGGAACGCACCCGGTGACCACGCAAGGGATCACCACCATCGACCAGATCGTCGCCCAGATCGGGACGTACGCTCCGGATGCGGACGTCGGTCCGGTGATGAACGCGTACCTCCTCGCGGTGAAGGCCCACCATGGCCAGATGCGCAAGGACGGCACGAACTACGTCACCCACCCGATCGCGGTCGCGGGAATCCTCGCCGAGATGCGGATGGACGTGGACACGATCGCCACGGCCCTGCTGCACGACGCCCTCGAGGACAACCCGATCACCAAGGCCGAGCTCGAGCAGCAGATGGGCCCGACCATCACCGAGCTGGTCGACGGCGTCACCAAGATCGGCAAGCTCAAGTTCCGCAGCAAGGAGGAGCTCCAGGCGGAGAACTTCCGCAAGATGATGCTGGCGATGAGCAAGGACCTCCGGGTCATCCTGGTCAAGCTCGCCGATCGCTTGCACAACATGCGCACGCTGGAAGGCCACAAGCCCGAGAAGCGTCGGCTGATCGCGCGCGAGACAATGGACATCTTCGCGCCCATCGCCAACCGGCTGGGCCTCAGCCACGTCAAGGGCGAGCTGGAGGCGCTGTGCTTCCGGTTCCTGGAGCCCGAGGCGTACCAGCGGGTGACCGACTTCTTGGAGCGTACCCAGTCGGATCGGGGCGAGTACATCCAGGAGGTGGTGCGGGAGCTCGCCGCAGACCTCAAGGCCAAGGGTGTGTCGGCCGACGTGCAGGGCAGGGCCAAGGCCCCCTGGAGCATCTTCAAGAAGATGGACAAGCTCGGCGTCGACGTCGAGGACCTCCGGGATCTGCTGGCGTTTCGCGTGCTCGTGGACGATCTCGGCAGCTGCTACGCCGTCCTGGGCTTCATCCACGCCCGGTTCGAGCCCGTTCCCGGTCGAATCAAGGACTACATCGCGCGCCCCAAGCGCAATGGGTACCAGTCGCTGCACACGACGGTCGTCGGTCCGCGGGATCGCCTGGTCGAGGTCCAGGTTCGCACCCACGAGATGCACCGGGTCGCCGAGAACGGCATCGCCGCGCACTGGAAGTACAAGGAGGGCCACCTTGCCCTCGACCCGCACGACGTCGTCGAGATCAGCCGGATCCGCGAGGCCTTCGATGCCGCCCAAGACGCCGAGGACGCCTCGGAGTTCATGGAGACGGTCAAGGTCGCGTTCTACGCCGACGAGGTGTTCGTGTTCACGCCCCATGGGGACGTGAAGCGCTTCCCGGCAGGATCCACCCCGCTCGACTTCGCGTACAGCGTGCACTCCGACGTGGGAGACCACTGTGTCGGCGCCCGGGTGAACGGCCGGATGGTGAGCCTCGAGCACGCGATGCAGACCGGGGACGTGATCGAGATCCAGACCGATCCGCGCCAGCGTCCGCGTCGAGACTGGCTGGAGATCGCCCGTACCTCCCGCGCGATCAGCAAGATCCGTCGGTACCTGCGCCAGCAGGAGGCCGACCGGGCGATCAAGGTCGGCAAGGACCTGCTGCAGTCGGAGCTCGATCGCCTCGGCTGGACGCTCAACCGCACCCGCTCCGATGGGCGTCTCGGCGCCTACCTCACCCGCCGCAACCTCCAGGATCTGGACCCGGTGTACGGCGAGCTGGCGCGCGGCACGTTGTCGGCGTCCGATGTGGCCAAGGCGATCCTGCCCGAAGGAGGCTGGGTCTCTCGGGACCAGGACGCGCTCACCCGGCGCATCTCCACCCTGCTCGATCGCATCGGGGTGCGGCGCTCGCGCAGCCCGGTCCGGATCACCGGCGAAGATGGCCTGCTGGTCCACTACGCTGGCTGCTGTGGTCCGCTTCCGGGCGAGGAGGTCGTGGGCTTCATCACCCGTGGACGTGGGATCACGGTGCACCGCACCGACTGCAAGGAGCTCACGCAGCTCGACGAGGATCGCTTGGTGGAGGTCCGCTGGGATCTCGACCACGGCTCGCGCCACAGCGGCACCCTCACCATCCACGTCGACAACCGGCCGGGCGTGCTCGCGTCGATCACGCGGGTGTGCGAGCAGCTGCACGTCAACATCGAGCGCATCGGCGCCCACAGCCACCACAAGACCACCAAGGATGGCGTGGTCGACCTGCACGTGGCGGTGCGCGACCTGTCGGAGCTCACCCGGGTGGTGCGCGGACTGGAGCGATTGCCCGCGGTCCGGTATGTCGAGCGGGCCGGAGGGGCAGGCCGTGGGGCCGAGGCCGCCGGTCGGGAGGCTTGATGCGCCACGTCGTGATCTTCGGGGCCCTCACGGGTGCCCTCACCGCCTGTGATGGGTCGATTGGCAAGGACGAGGATGGGGCGTCCTGCGGGACCAACCCTCCCGTGTTCTCCGAGTTCCAGCTCATCGACGACGGGGAGACCGCGACGGTGGGCGGGTCGGACAAGCGCGTGTTCGAGATCAGCGCGATCGTCACCGACGCCGACGGCGATCTGCACGACTACTTCCTCGACATCTACATCGACGGGTTCAGCGACGGGAACCTCCCGCTCACGCCCACGATCGAGGTGTCGGGTGAGGCCGGCACCGACGACTCCTGCGTCGTGACCGAGGCCACCGTGGGCGCCTACGTGCCGTTTGGTCCTGGGACCGACCGCGCGTTTGGCGAGACCATCGAGATCGGCATGGTCGTGTTCGATGCGGCCGGCCACGCCTCCCACGACACGCCGCTCCTCAAGGAGTGGGACCTCCCGACCGAGTAGGCAAGCGGAATAGGCCAGCGGAGTAGGCTCGCGGAGCAGACGAGCGAGAGCGCGGGGGCGTCGTCTCGCCTCGCGCACGCACGGCCGATCGGGGTGCGCGGGGGACGGGACCGGCGGGCCGGGATCCCGAGAGGGATCGACGGGGCTTGCGCGCGGAACCCCACACGTCGGCACGTCGCCGGCGGGCTCCGGGGCGCGTTTGGCCCGAGGCGCGTTCAGATTGGCGCGCGCGCCGCACGGTCGACGAGACCGCGCGCGGTGCGACCGACCTACTTGCCCTTCTTGACGGGGAGGGCGTCCTTGCCCTCGGCGGGCGGCTCCCACGCCGGGGCGTCGGCGTCGCGGCAGCACCGGAAGGAGAAGGTGTCGTCGCCGAAGGCCTTGGAGTGGTCGACGGTGAACGAGCACCGGCTTCCGAGCTCGGGGGTCTGCGGAATGCCGCCCATCACGAGCCGACGGGTGTCGCCGCGCTCGGTGGCGGTCCACTCGTGGAAGTTGCCGGAGATGTCGTACACCCCCCAGCTGCTGCGGCACTCGGGCATGTGGCCGGAGGGGTGGATGTCGTCGATCCCCTCGCCGCAGAACATCGGATCCCAGGTGTCGCCGTAGCCGTAGACGTAGTTCTCGGGACCGCGGCAGGCCTTCTCGAGCTCGTCGGCGGAGCACAGCCGCTTGCCGACGTTCTCGCACTCCTGCTTGGCGTCGTTCCAGGTGACGCCGTGCTTGGGGGGCGCGTTGCGCAGGTTGGGGAACTCGAACGCGTCGATCAGGTAGGCGTCGAGCTCCTTGATCTCGGCCGGCTCATCGACGATGTCGGGGTTGCGCACGGCCTCCTGTGCGAGGCGTCCGCTCACGAACGGCCCGGCGGGGATGTACATCATGTTGTCGGGGTTGCGGTCGCGGTGAATCAGCTTGTATCGCCGATGCAGCCGCTCTACCGCATCGGAGAGTTGGATCATCAAGTCCATTTTTTGTAGCAGCAAGATTTT
>JAUHWK010000136.1 GCA_030424555.1 bacterium
CACCTCGCCCGTGGTCGCGAACCGAAGCGTCAGGCACTTGGGGTCCGGCGGGGGGGCGGGCGCCTGAACGTACACGGTCTGGACCACCGGGGCGGGCACGGGGGCCGCGGGCGCGGGTGCAGGCACAGGCTCCGGTGTCGGGACCGTCGGCGCGGCCGGAGCGGGCGCCGCCGGGGGTGCGGTGGACGGGGGCGCGGTGGACGGGGTGGGCGGAACGTCTTGGGCCAGGGCCCATCCAAACCACAGCAACCAGGTCAGCATCGTCATCCCTCCGGCGTCCCCACGACCTAGCCGATCGGCCTGTCCGGCGCCCCGAGAGGACGGGTTACCCGCGGGCCATGCCGACCGGCCGACGCGTCCACTTCCAATGCACCGCGTGCGGGGCCAAGACCTTCGCGGTCGAGCGCACGGCCCGGCTGCGCCAGCGTCGCTGCAGCGCCTGCTACGCCGCGCGGGAGGACACCCGCACCAACACCCTCAACGACCTGGACGGGGCGGGCTGGGCGCGCGCCAGCCGGTCGGTCGAGACCTACCGCGATCGCCGCACCGACAAGCAACGCGAGCACGGCGCGGCCTTTCCCGGCGCCCTCGTGCGGCAGCAGATCCGGCTGTACACCCAGCGCGGGCAGACCGTCCTCGACCCGTTCCTCGGGGTGGGGACGACCCTGGAGGCCGCCGCGTCCCTGGGCCGCCGGGGCGTGGGCATCGAGCTGGATCCAGGGTTCGCGGCCTCCGCCAAGGCCGATCTCCCCGACGACGGCACCCAGGCCGTCCACGTCGGCGACTGCCGTGCCGTGCTCCCCACCCTGCCCGACGACCTCGCCCACCTCGTCGTCACCAGCCCCCCCTACGCCGACCTGCTGCACCGGGTGCAGGGCGCCTTCGGGGACCGGTGGCGCGAGCACACGACCGGGCGCATCGTGCCCAACCCCCGCCCGTACAGCGACCGGCCCGAGGACCTCGGCAACCTGGACTACCCCGCCTTCCTCGCCGCCTTGCAGGACGTGTTCACCCACCTGCGTCGGGTGGTGGTCGACGGGGGGTACGCCGTGTTCGTGGTCAAGGACTTCCGCGCGTTGGACGCCGGGATCCCGTTCGTCCCGCTGCACGCCCATCTGATGACCCGCGCCGAGATCGCCGGGTGGACGCCGTGGGACCTCCGCATCTGGGACCAGAGCCGGTTCCGGAGCCTCGTGTGCCTCGGCTACCCGTCGCGAAACGCCTACCTCAACCTGGGTCACAGCTACCTGGTCGTCGTGCGCAACCAGCCACCGCCCGGGTTCCACCCATGAGCCGAGCCGGCCCCGTGCTCGCGGCCGGGATCGGCCTGCTCGTGGCCCTCGCCGGGGTGGAGGGCGCGCTCACCCTGCTGGTGGCGTTCCCACCCGACGTCGCCACCGATCCCACCCTCGCCACGCTGCGCGCAGCCGCCCACCTCCAAGGCCTGGCCGACCCCACCCTACAGCCCGACCCCACCCTGGGGTGGTCCCTGCGACCCGGCGTCCACGCGGGTCCGTCCCACACCACGGTCACCATCGGACCGGCAGGGGACCGGCGCACCCACGCCAATCCCCGCCCCCACGCACGCCACCACCTCGCGGCGTTCGGGGACTCGTTCATGTTCGGCTACGAGGTCGACGACGACCAGACCCTCCCAGCCCGCCTGGCCGCACGGCTCGGCGAGGACTGGACCGTCTCCAACCACGCCGTCACCGGGTACGGCCACGACCAGGCCGCGGGCACGTTGGACCGGCAGTTGGACCGGCAGCTCGACCGCGGGCGGATCGACGTCGCCTTGCTCAGCCACGTCACCGACGACGCGTGGCGCAACGCCGTGCCCTGGAGCTACGGCCCCAAGCCATGGTCCACCCTGGACGACGGGGCATGGATCCTCCACCCTCAGCCCGTGGGTTCCCCCGACGAGGTCCGTGCCCGGTGGACCGCCCGTCCCCTCCTCCGCCACCTCCCCGCGATCGTCGACGAGGCCCTCCGCGTGGGCGCCACCGCCCACCTCCGCGATCTGTCGGTCGCCATCCTCCACGCCCAGGTCGACCGGGCGCGGGCGGCCGGCGCCGTCCCGATCCTCGTCCGCTTCCCGCTGGACCACGAGCCCGAGGACGACCAGGTGGCGGCCCGGGTGTGCGCCGCGACCGGGATCCGGTGTGTGGACGCAGCCCCCGTCCTCGCCGCGCTGACCGCCCAGGGGATCCCGCCGATGACCCCGTCGGACCACTACGCCGCCGCCTCGCTGGACGCGCTGTCCCACCCGGTCGCCGACGCCGTCCGTGCCGCGATCGCCGAGCGCGGATCCCCCGACGGCCTCCCCTCCGCGGCGAGCCCAGCCGCGACCGCCCCGTAGGCCGCGCCAGCCTCGGCCGCGGGGCCGACCGCACACCCCTCCCTCTCCGGCCACGGTCGGGCTACCCCGGCCCCATGACCGATCTCCCCGACAGCTTCTACGTCCGCGACGGCGACACCTTCGTCTCCACCCCCCTCACGCGCGGGCCGTGGGACGTGCGCTTCCAGCACGGGGGACCGCCCGCCGGCCTGCTCGTGCGCGCGCTGACCGCGCCCGGCTTCCAGCTCGTGCGCTGGACCATCGGGCTGCTCCGTCCCATCCCCATCGCCCCGCTGACGATCACGGTCGACGACGGGCGCGGACGGACCGCCCAGCGCCCCGTGGCCCAGCTGTTCGCCGACGGCGTGCTCGTCGCCGAGGCGCGCGGCATCCGCATCCGTCGGACCGACACCGGCCTGCGCCCGCCCGCGCCGCCCCCCGCGTGGAAGGCGCCCGACGACCTCCCGGTCCTGCCCTTCGACTTCTTCCCCGATCCGGTCGGCTACCACCGCGCAATCTCGATGCGGGTGGTCCACGGTGCCTGGGGGGCCTCCCCGATCGGCGTGTGGGCGCGGGTGGACGTCCCGCTCGTGGCCGGCACCCCCACCTCCCCCCGCGAGCAGCTCGCCATCCTGGCCGACGCCCAGTCCGGCATGTGCTCCGCGGTCGACCCCGCCCAGTACGGGTTCGTCAACCCCGACCTCACCGCCTACGTCGAGCGCGACCCCGAGCCCCACGCCGGGTGGTTCGGGTTCGACATCCGGTTCACCGTCAACGCCACCGGGTCCGGCCTCGCCCAGAGCGAGGTCCGCGACGGCGCGGGCGTGGTGGCGCGCACGGCCCAGTCCCTGGTGATCGACCCGCGGTGAGCGTCAGCCCTGCGACGCCCTGCGGTAGGGCACCAACCGCTTGAGGCGGTCGAACGGCTGCTCGACCAGGTGAAAGGACAGGCCCGCGATCGCGAGCGTCGTGACGAGCTGGCCCAGGGCGTACACGAGCAACGCCCACCCGCCCTGGTGGGGATCGATGCCCACCCCCTGCAGGGCCGGCAGCACCAGCAGCCGCACGAGGTTGTGGTACACGTACACCCCGTAGGTGATCCGGCCCACGTACACGACCGGTCCCCACCCCAGCAGCGCGCCCGCCGGTCCCCGCAGGCCCACCGCCGCCGCCCACACCAGGGCCGTCATCGCCACCACGGCGGACAGGTGCTGGACGTCCAGCCACCAGCGCGACGCCCATCCGGCCCATGGGGCGACCACCGCCAGCGCCCACACCCCCATCGCCGCCCCCATGCCGCGCAGGGTCGACGGGGACAGCCCCCGCCGGCCGTGCTCACGCCAAGCCAGCCACGCCCCCGCCCCCAGGCTCGTCGCGTTCAGCGGCAGCAGGACGAGCGACCAGGGATCGGCGGGAAACCACACGGTCCGCACCAGCCGCGACACCACGCCCACCGTGACCAGGCCGCCGATCGCCCACGGCACGTGCCGGTCCTTCACGGCCAGCAGCACCACAGGCCACAGCAAGTAGAACTGCTGCTCGACCGCCACCGTCCACAGGTGGCCGATCGGCGCGGCCCAGTCCTGCTGCACGACGAACCACACGTTCACCACGCACCCCAGCAGCCAGGCGAGCCCCTCCCGAACCGGCGTCACCCCCGCCCACCACAGCCCCGCCACGACCATCCAGTACAGCGGGAAGATGCGCAGGATGCGTCGAACGTAGAACGCGCGGGTGGCCCAGGACCGGTCCTGGGCCTGGCGGACCCGCAGCAGGATCCGCGTGATCAGAAAGCCGCTCAGGACGAAGAACACCACGATGCTGACGGGACCCGACGGCACCGGCTCGTGGAAGCGAAGCGGGACGAAGTGGATGAACAGGATGTTGAGCGCCGCCAGCGCCCGCAGCCCATCGAGCTGGGGACGGTAGCCGTCCGGGATGGGCTTGGCAGGCACAGGATCGGTCACAGGGCCGCTCGCGGGGTCGACAGCGCGTATGCCGGTACCCGCGCCGAGGGGGCGCGTCAGCCCGCCGCGGTCAGGCTGAGCACGTTGCCGTCCGGGTCCTGAAACCACGCGACCCGCGTGCCGTCCGGCGAGGTCCAGATCCCGCGCACGTCATGCTCCAGGCCCTCGAACGCACGAAACACCACGCCCTGGGCGCCCAGCCCGTCGATCGTGCCCTCCAGGTCGTCGACCACCCAGCCCAGCAGCGTGTACGGCAGCGGAGAGACCGCGGGCACCTTCTGGATCCGCAGGGTCGTGCCGTGGGCATCGACCACCAGCGCGAACGGCGTGTCGGCCACCAGCGACAGGCCCAGGACGTCCACGTAGAACGTGCGGGCCGCGTCCGGGCGGGCGGTGGCGGCGAACGCGGTCAGGCGGGCGGATGAGAGCATGGAGCGCTCCGGGTGGGCGGGCCGAGGGAGGGTAGCACCCCAGACCGGCCCGCGACGCGACCCGTTCGGATCCCAGGGACCCGTCCCCGTGATAGCCGCCGCGCCATCCTGAGGAGCCCCGATGTCCTCCACCTTCCGCGTCGTGTCCCCCGCCTCCGGCGACGTCCTGCTCGAGCGACCCTGGGCCACCCCCGCGGCCGCCGATCGCGCGCTCACGGTCGCCACCCGGGCCTTCTCCAGCTGGCGCCGCACCCCGCTGGCCCAGCGGCAGGCCGCGGTCCGCGCCTGGCTCGACCGCATCGAGGCCAGCGCCGACGGGCTCGCGCGTCAGATCTCCGAGCAGATGGGCCGCCCCGCATCGCAGACGCCCGGCGAGATCCGCGGGTTCCTCCACCGCGGCCGCACCATGGTCGCTCTCGCCGACGAAGCCCTCGCCGACCTCGTCCCCCCCGCCCAACCCGGCCGCACCCGGCTCGTCCGCCAGGTCCCCCGCGGCGTCGTGCTCGTGCTCGCGCCGTGGAACTACCCGTGGCTCACCGCAGTCAACACGATCGCGCCCGCGCTGGTCGCCGGCAACACGGTCGTCCTCAAGCACTCCGACCAGACCCCCCTGGTGGCCGAGGCGATGACCGCAGCCTGGTACGCCGCGGGCCTGCCCGAGGGCGTGCTGGCCCACCTCCACGCCTCGCACGAGCTGGTGGGCTCGATGGTGGCCGACCCGCGCGTCGCGATGGTCGCGTTCACCGGGTCCGTGGGAGGCGGCAAGGCCGTCCACACCGCAGCGGCCGGCACGTTCAAGACGGTCGGCCTGGAGCTCGGCGGCCACGACGCCGGCTACGTTCGCGCCGACGCCGATCTGGACGCCGCGATCGCCGGCCTCGCCGACGGGGCGTTCTTCAACGCGGGCCAGTCCTGCTGCGGCATCGAGCGCATCTACGTCGATCGGTCCGTGTACGACCGGTTCGTCGACGGCGTCGTGGCCCAGGCCGAGGCGCTCGTCCTCGCCGATCCCGCCGACCCCACCGCCACGCTCGGCCCCGTGGTCCGCGCCCGCGCCGCCGAGGACCTGCGCGCACGGCTCGCCGAAGCCACCGCCGCCGGGGCCCGCGCCTGCGTCGACCCGTCCCGGTTCGACCGGGCAGGATCCGGCGCCTACGTCGCCCCCCAGGTGCTCACCGGCGTGCCGGGCCACGTCTCGCTTGCCCAGGACGAGATCTTCGGCCCGATGGTCTGCGTCTGGCCCGTGGACGGCGACGACGAGGCCATCGCGCGCATCAACGACGACGCGTACGGCCTGACCGCCTCGCTGTGGACCGCCGATCTGGACGCGGCCTCCGACCTCGGCAGCCGCCTCGACGTCGGCACCGTGTACGCCAACCGCTGCGACGCCCTGGATCCCGAGCTCGCCTGGGTGGGCGTCAAGGACAGCGGCAACGGCACCACCCTGTCGCGGTTCGGGTACGGCCCGCTGACCCGTCCCCAGTCGTTCCTCCTCGAGCACCCCAAGGAGTCGTGATGACCCGCACCGGCACCTGGAACTACCCGACCGCCATCCGTTTCGGCGCCGGCCGCGTGGCCGAGCTGCCCGCCGCCTGCGCCGCCCTCGGGATCTCCCGTCCGCTCGTCGTCACCGATCGCGGGCTCGCCACCCTGCCGCCGATGGACGCGGTGCGGGCAGCCCTGGCGGCCGGCGGCCTCGACGCCGCGGTGTACGCCGAGGTCGGCGCCGATCCCGCCGAGGCGGACGTGACCGGGGGCGTGGACGCCCTGCACGCCCACGGGGCCGACGGCGTGGTCGCGCTCGGCGGTGGCTCCGGGCTCGACGCCGCCAAGGCGATCGCCCTGATGGCCCGCCAGACCCGCCCGATCTGGGACTTCGTCGACGAGGGGGACAACTGGACCCGGGTCGATCCCGCCGCGATGGTCCCCTGCGTCGCGATCCCGACCACCGCCGGCACCGGCTCCGAGGTCGGCCGCGCCAGCGTGATCCGCAACGAGACGCAGCGCGCCAAGCACATCATCTTCCACCCCAAGATGCTGCCCGGACAGGTGATCGCCGACCCCGCCCTCACCGCCGGCCTGCCGGCCCACCTCACGGCCGCGACCGGGATGGACGCCCTGTCGCACAACCTCGAGGCGTTCTGCGCCCCCGGGTTCCATCCGCAGGCCGACGGCATCGCCGCGGAGGGGATCCGCCTGGTCCAGCGCGCGCTGCCCACCGCCACCGCCCACGGCGACGACCTCGACGCCCGCGCCGACATGCTCGCGGCCAGCCTCATGGGCGCCACCGCCTTCCAGAAGGGCCTCGGGGGCATGCACGGGATCGCCCACGTCGTCGGCGCACGGACCCACCAGCACCACGGGCTGCTCAACGCGATCGTGATGCCCTACGTGCTGGCGTTCAACCGGTCGGCCATCGAGGGTCGCATCGCCGACCTGGCCCGGTCGATGGGCCTCGACCCCACGTTCGACGCCTTCCTCGGCTGGGTCCTCGGCCTGCGCCAGACGCTGGGCATCCCCCACACCCTCGACCTCAAGGGCGAGGATCCCGCCGTGCTCGCCCCCCTGTCGGTCCTCGATCCCAGCACCGGCGGCAACCCGGTCCCGCTCGACGCCCCCGCGTACGAGGCGATCTACCGGGCAGCGGTCGACGGACGGGTCTGATCGTCAGCCGGCCGGCGTCGCGACCCGAAACACCACGCCCTCGGACTCGTCCCCACCCGAGGGCGTGACCCACCGATCGACGAGGGCCTCCCCGGCGCGCTGCTCGGCCACCACCACCGTGCCGCGGGCCAGCCCCACCAACAGGGCCCCCAGGTCGAGCGACAGGAACGCCCCGTCCGGCCCCTCCAGCATGACCGGAGGGTGGGCGTGCCACGCACCGCCCGTCAGGCCCAACGCGACGTCGTCGCCGTCGAGCGCCTGCACCACCAGGTCGACGTCGGGAAGCAGCGCGATCGCGACCGCGTCCTCCTTGGGGCGACGGACGGACCACCCCAGGCGGATGGCGAAGGCCTCGGCCGCATCGAGGGACGGTCGCATGGGGTCTCCGCGCAGTCAGCGCACCCATCCTACCCCGCACGGGTCCTCCCGGACTGAACCTGTCCGCCCCTCCCGTGCCGACCGCACCCGAATGGGCCACGAGAGGGACCGCCCCGGAGTCCCCCATGGCCGTCACGCTGTTTCATCACCCGTACTCCCGCGCCGCCACCGCCCTGTGGATGCTCGAGGAGGTCGGCGTCCCCTACACGCTGTCGTTCGTCGACCTGTACAAGGGAGCGCAGAAGCAGCCCGGGTACACGGCCCACAACCCGATGGGCAAGGTCCCCACGCTGCTCGACGGCGACACGGTGGTCACCGAGACCGGGGCGATCGGTGTGTACCTGGCCGACCGGTACGCGCTCGGCCGGCTCGCCCCCGCCCTCGACGACCCCACCCGCGGCACCTACCTGCGCTGGATGTTCTACGGTCCGTCGGTGGTCGAGCCGGGGTGCATGGCCCAGGCCGCAGGGTGGGCGTACCGCGACGGCTCGGCGGGCTGGGGTCGGTACGACACGATGCTGGACACCCTCGAGGCCGCGATCGGCGAGGGCCCCTGGCTGCTCGGCGACACGTTCTCCATGGCCGACATCGGCCTCGGCGGCACGATCCGGTTCATGCTCCAGTTCAAGATGCTCGAGCCCCGCGAGGCGTTCACCGCCTACGCCGCCCGCCTGGAGGCACGGCCCGCGCAGCAACGCGCCGCCGCCGCCAACCAGGCCGTCGTCGAGGCCCAGGGCTTGGGGCGGTAGGGTCGGGCGTGCCAGGGCCGGCTCTGGGCGCGTCCGTGGCTTCGCGCCGCGCCGCACGCTCCGCGCCCTGTCTTCGATCCATCGCTTTGAACGCACCGGATCCATTCGTTCGATCCCGTCGGGCCCCACATGGGGCGCGCCCCCACGGCCACGTTAGGCAGCCGCTCGCCCGAGGGCAGCATGGCCGAGGCCGACACGTCACCGTCTCTTCCGTCCCCCCACGACGACGCCGCCCCCCACGACACCCCCGCCCAGGGCACGATGTGGGCGCTCACCTTCGATCGCACCCGGGAGGACTGGGAGACGTCCACCGGCATGGTCCGGGAGCGCGTCCCCGTCCCCACCCTGGATCCCGACGACACCGAGCACGCGCTCGTCCGGATCCGGTACGCCGGGTTCTGTGGATCGGACCGCGGCATCTGGGCGCGCAAGAGCTTCGGCGACATGATCCTCGGCTCGCTGGAGCGCACCGGC
>JAUHWK010000666.1 GCA_030424555.1 bacterium
GACGCCGCGGCCTGGCAGCGCGCCGTGGAGGAGGGGCTGTCGCCTCGTGGAGACTGGTCGTGGCTGCACATCAGCCATGCGCCCGCGGATCACCCGGTCGCGGTCGGACACCCCGAGGGCTGGTACCTCAAGTTCGGCTTGCTCCGCCGACGGGGCTGAGGGCTGGGGCGGCGGTTGCCGTGGGGTCGGGGACGTGTGAGGGCGCCGGGTGACAAGAACGCAACCGGCGCGCGCCGGAGCGTGGGGTTCGCGGGTTCCGCCGCCTCCTGCCCTGTCCGCGCGCTTCGAACGAAAACCCCCCGGCACCTGGAGGAACGGTTGAACGAGGCGCGCACGACGTCGCCGTCGATCCCGACGTCCGCCCGGTCCGGGGCGCGAGAGGATTCCTGTGTCGACCGAGCTCATCTGCAACGCCACCGGGCGCGAGACGCGCGTCGCGATGGTGGAGGATGGCCGCGTCGTCGAGCTCCACATCGATCGTGGGGACGACCGCGGCTTCGTCGGGAACATCTACCTGGGCAAGGTGGTGCGTGTGCTTCCGGGCATGCAGGCCGCCTTCGTCGACGTGGGGCTCGAGCGCGCAGCGTTCCTCTACGTCGGTGACATCGAGCCCTCCGTCCTCGACCTGCACAAGGGCGAGGGGGCAGGGGCCAAGGCGTCGGGGGGATCCACCCCCAAGCCGTCCACGGACGACGACGCCGACGATGTCGAGGACGAGGACGGACCGGTCCCCCAGGTCAAGCGCAGCGGGCGCAACGGCCACCCGCCGATCCAGGACCTGCTCAAGGTCGGACAGCAGCTGGTCGTGCAGATCGCCAAGGATCCGATCGGCACCAAGGGCGCGCGCCTGACCACCAGCCTGGCGCTGCCCGGCCGGTACCTCGTGTACATGCCCACCGTGGAGCACGTCGGGATCAGCCGCCGGATCGACCGCGACAAGGAGCGCCGGCGCCTCCGGGATCTGGTCGACGCCCACCGTCCGGCAGGGGCGGGCTTCATCGTGCGCACCGTGTGCGAGGGCCGTCCGTCCGAGACCTTGGTCCAGGACATGCAGTACCTCACGCGCACCTGGGACCGGATCCGCGAGAAGGCGGAGGAGGCCAAGGCGCCCGCGCTGCTCCACAGCGAGCAGGGGCTCGTCCAGCGCGCCATCCGCGATCTGGCCGACGACGTGGTCCGCCGCATCGTGGTCGACCGCCGCGACCTGTTCGACGAGGTGCGCGGCTTTGTCAGCGAGCTGATCCCCGAGCTCAAGGACAAGGTCCAGCTGTACAAGGGCATCGAGCCGGTGTTCGACGTGTACGGTGTGGAGAAGGAGCTGCAGAAGAGCCTGGGCCGCAAGGTCTGGCTCAAGTCGGGCGGCTACCTCGTGATCGACCAGACCGAAGCCCTGATGGCGATCGACGTCAACAGTGGCCGGTTCGTCGGCACCTCCTCGCTGGAGGAGACCACGCTCCAGACCAACCTGGAGGCGGTCGACGAGGTCGTCCACCAGCTGCGCCTGCGCAACATGGGCGGCATCATCATCATCGACCTGATCGACATGGAGAAGGAGGCCAACCGTACGCGCGTGCACAAGGCCCTCGAAGATCTCCTGCGCAAGGATCGGGCCCGCACCAACGTCCTGCGGATCAGCGATCTCGGCCTGGTGCAGATGACCCGCAAGCGCACCCAGGAGGGGCTCGACCGCTACCTGCACGAGGACTGCCCGATGTGTGGTGGGTCCGCGGTGGTGCGCAGCCGGGCGAC
>JAUHWK010000667.1 GCA_030424555.1 bacterium
CGGCTCGATCGGCCTGCTCGTCGCGGAGCGAGCGGTCGCGTTCGGGATGCATGTCCAAGCGGTCGCGAAGCCGGAGCGAGCCGCGGCCGTCACGGCGCGCGCGGAGGAGCTCGGCATCACGATGTGGAACCCCGTCGGCTTTGGCAAGGGATTCTATGAGCACCCGAACGGACAGCGCGTCGGCGCACGCCTGTACGGCCACGTAGGGGTGACGTTCTGATGCGACACCCGAGCCCCCTTGTTGTCGGCATGGTCCTGCTCGTGGCCGCGTGCGAGCCGCGACTGATCGAGAATCCGTCCCTGCCGGGGAGTGTGTTGTTCGGCACGATGGTGACCGATCCCATCGACGATCCCGGGCCCACCGTGGTCCTGCTCCAGGACGGCGACAACCCGATGCCACCCGAGGGTGTGGGCCTGCCGATCTCGTTCTCCGGGGTCTCGGCAGACGCATGGTCTCCCCAAGGGGAGGGCGCCCTCGGCGCCAGCTTCGCGTTCAACGGCGTGGAGCCTGGCACGTACGCCCTGTCTGCCGTCCTCGACAACGACCGCAACTTCCACCCCGAGGTCACGGCCCTGGCCACCCCCACTTGCGGGGATCGGATCGGGTGGCACCGCGAGACGGCCCTTGGTGGCGGTGGCGTGGTCGCGGTGACGGTGGGAGAGCAGCAGGTCGTCGACAACGTCCTGGTCGGACCGCTCGAAGAGGTCACCGAGCCCAACCCCGTGTTCACGGTCACCGGCGATCGGACCTTCCGGGAGAACGGCACCTACACGATCGAGGCCCAGGGCCTCAGCGTCGAGTTCGGCACCGCGTTCACCAAGCAGGTCCCGCTGCCCACGTCCACCGATCCCTGCCGCGCGGGGTTCCGGTACATCCGCTTGGATCGGGACGGGGACGGGGACGTCGACAGCCTCCCGCTGCTGCCCCTGCCGCTGCTCGACGACGCGTGGCCCATCTTCATCTTCGAGTTCCTGGGCACCCCGGTCGACACGCTCGGTGATGGCATCCCGGACGACTTCGTCCGCGAGGACGAGTTCCCCGACGACTTCATCGTCGCGATCGCCACCGCCCGCCCTGTGGTCAATGGCCAGCCGCTCGACGACGCGTCGCTCCCCGGGCCCAACGTGCCGCTCGACACCGCCACCCTGATCGCCGAGCTCACCCAGCTCGCGATCCGGATCGACGGGGAGGGGACCCTCAACCTCACCGAGGTCGCCTCCTTGCCCCCCGGCGCGTACGGCATTCGCCTGATCACCGAGCAGGGCCAGCTGTGGACCCTCCCCAACGAGCTCGACGACCGGCTGGCGATGTCGCGCAACCTGGCACCGCCTGGGCTCACCCTGGGCGCGGTGGCCCACCAGGGCGTGTACCTCACGAAGTGAGGTGGTCGGGCGCGCGCAGGGAGGCCGCTGCGGGCACGCCCTCGGGACGCCAGCGGTCGACCGCGTCGTGCAGGTGGTCGACCCCCTCGATGCCGAGCCACGGGAGCACGGTGCGCCAGATGTCCTGAGGCGTCGCGCCGGCCGTGCGCAGCGCCGCCACCCCTGCGCTGCCATGGGACTTGCCCAGCTTGCGGCCCGTGGCGTCGACCACGATCGGGACATGCAGCCAGGTGGGCGGGGTGCCGCCGAGCGCTTCGTGCAGGCGGATCTGCAGTGCGGTGTGCTCCAGCAGGTCGGCGCCCCGCACGACCGAGGTCACCCCGTCCTCGAGATCGTCGGCGACCACCGCGAGGGGGTAGGTCACGA
>JAUHWK010000137.1 GCA_030424555.1 bacterium
TGGCGTGGCCGTTGCGCGGGGGCGGTGCGTCGCCGGTCGGGGAGACGTCGGTCCAGGTCGCGCCGTCCCAGGCCCAGGTGTCGCCCTTGTAGGACCCATCGTATCCGCCGAACAGGACGAGCTGCTGTCCTACGGGGTCGAAGGCCATGGCGACACCGCCGCGCGGTGTGGGCGCATCACCGACTGGGGAGACGTTGGTCCATCCGGTGCCGTCCCAGACCCAACTATCGCCGTTCCAGGACACACCGTATCCGCCGAACAGGACGAGCTGCTGCCGCAAGGGGTCGAAGGCCATGGCGTGGTCGTTGCGCGGCGTGGGCGCATCGCCGGAGGTGGAGATGTCCTGCCAGCTGGCCCCCGCGATGGTGGGAACGCCGGCGCCTCCGGGACCGATGGCACTGGAGAGGAGGGACTCCGGGAGTATTGGACGGCCTCTTCCGGCGAGGTCCGTTTCCGTCAGCGTGTGGGGGTTTGGGAATGAACGCCCAGGAACCTTGCCGCCCAGCGTGGCGGACCAGGTGCCTTCGCGCACCAGGGCGGACGGGGAGGCGTTTCCGGCCTCGTCCAGCCACGCGATCGCCACGGAGGCCAGGTCCCCCGCTGCGCGGAGCTGCTCGAACCGGCCCTCGGCGTCGGCGCGGGTCTGGCCGCGGATCCCGGTCTCGTCGACAATCACCACGACCGCCTCTTCGGGCACCGCGCCGGCCGTACCCGTCACCTCGAGTCGGGCGGCGCCACCGGTGGATTCGGTGCCCCACGGTGCCCGCGCCACAGCGGTGCGTCCGGGCGTGTCGACGTCCGGCGGCGTTGTGGGACCGGTCCGGTCCACGACCAGCGTCGGGTCGAGCGTCTGCGTAGCGGAGGTGTTGCCCACGGCATCGGTGAGCGTCACGGCCAGGCGATAGGTCCCCTCGGAGGATCCGACGACGGTCGGCAGCGAGTAGGTGGCCCGGCTGCCCACCACGTCGGGGCTCCCCCATCCCAGCGACCCGGGGCCCGAGACCTGCAGGACACCGGCGGATGCGATGTCCTCGTCTGCGACCACAGTCAGCGAGCCAGACACCGGGGTGCCGGTGAACGGGTCGGCGTCGGTGAAGTACACGGTGTCGGTCGCGGCATGGTCGGCGGGCGCGAAGAAGGGGCTGCGCTGCAGGATGGCGCTGGCCACCGATGGCGCGGTGAAGTCTGCGACCAGCGTCACGTCCGGCCGGTCCAGTTCCAGGGTGTTTCCGGCCTCGTCCACCAGGGTCGCGAACAACTCCTTTCGGCCGTCCCCGGAGGAGGGGGCGAGCGTGGCGGTCCAGGTCTCCCCGTCCGTGGAGGACAGTGCCACGCCGGACAAACTGACAAAGCTGCGCTCGGGATCCAGCGGCTTCTCGGTGGGGATCGTGATCGTGATCGCGGCACCGGCTCGGGCGCGGGGCACCCCGTCGTCGTCGATCGACGGGGCGACAGCCAGGGCGATCTCTCCGCGGAGCTGGGGGCCGACTCCGATCACCTCGCCAGACCGGTCCGCCTCGAGGCACGCATCGTCTCCGCGGGCCTCGTTGCCGACCTCATCGGTGAGCGTGACCTCGAGCGTGAACACGGTGTCTGTGTTGTCCGGAGCCGCCAAGGGAATGCGCCACCGGCGCGCCTCTTTGATGGCCGTCCCCACCGCGACCTTGGAGGAGGTGACAGCGGGCGCGCTCTGAAGGGTCTCGGAGGGGGCGACGGAGAGGAACACGTCCTGCTCGCCGTTGGCGGGTCGGGGGGCGACGGCGCAGTCGGCAAAGGGCGGGGTGAAGTCGAACCCGACCTCGAACAGCGGCTCCTCGTCCGTGCCGGCGATGCGCACCTGCTGGCCGAGGCCGTCGACGAGGACCACGCCGAGGTCCTTGATGCCGTCGCCCTCTGTTCCGTCGAGGACGTGCGACCACACACCGCCGCCTGTGTGTTCGAGCGGCACGCCGGTGAACGTCACCGTGGTGGCGTCGACGTCGAGCCCCTCGGACGCTTCGATGTCCAGGGTGACGGACAGCGTGGCCCCCGCCCGCGCCCACCGGACCCCGTCCCGTTCGATGGAGGGCTCGAGCGTGACGACGGGCGCACCCACCAACTCGGGCACGGGGGTTCGGCGGACGCCGTCGGTGCCAGCGCTGGGACAGGCGGTCGCGAGTAGCAGGACAGGTGCGAGACGCAGCGTGCGCATCAGAGGTCCCCCGGAAGGAGAGGGATGTAGCGCACAGGGCGTGGTGATGGCAGACGGCGGAAGCACCGGCCCCCCGAAGGCTTCAGCCACAATCCTGGCTTCTTACGGGTGTACCCACGCTGTGCCCAAGCCACGTCCCGCCATCCGCGCCCATCAGGGGCAACGAAGACGGTGGCCGAATGGGGGGCGTTCCTGCCCGGCTCACCACCCCTCCACGAGCCGGCCTTCACCCCCAGGGTAGAGGCCGGCTTTCGTCGAGAGGAGGGGCCGCGAGGGCTCGCGTGTCTGTGGGGGATTCGGGGTGGTGTACCGAGGGGGAATGATCTGCCGCGCGAATCTCGGCGCAGCCACCTTCGTCCGCGCGAGCCTCGGCATCTACCCGCTGGACCCTCACGCCCTCCGCTGTCCGAACTCCGTCCCGACCTTCAACCGATCGAGGTAGCGCTCGTAGGCAAACGAGCGGTCTCGCTGCCGTCCGGTCGTCTCGACGAGCACCCCGGCGTTCACGAGCACAACGCGATGCACTTCCAGCCGGGGCGGACCGCGTCGGAGGGGTGGAGCGAGAGTCAGGCGCGAAGGATGCGGGCCCATCCTTGGGTGTCGGACGCTCCGCGGTGAGGGGCTGTCCGACACGTCGTGCAGCCTGAACCGGGTCCGCGCCCCTGGGGGGAGATCCCGTCACCCCAACCCATCCCAGGAGGCGAGGAGGGCTCTCGAGACCTCACCCCCCCGCCTCACGCACCTCCAGCGTCGGCGGGGACAGCGTCCAGGTGGAGTGGGTGGTGGCGGCGGCGAGGGCGGCGTCGTGGGTGACGAGGAGGAGGGTGCCGTCGTACCCGGACAGGGCGCGCTCCAGCCGCTGACGGGAGGGCAAGTCGAGGTGGTTGTCCGGCTCGTCGAGGGCGACGACGCTGTTTGGACGCGCCAGACCGAGGGACAGCGCGAGCTTGCGAACCTCGCCCGGTGAGGGGTCGGTCGTCTGGAGGAGCTCCGCCGGGTCGACGCCGAGTGCCGCCACGATCTGCAGGACCCGACCCCGCGCGTCGGGCGGCAGGTCGTGCAGCCGGGTCAGGGTGGCCTGGACCGCGTCGTGGTCGAGCTCCTGCGGCAGGTGGAGGACGTGATCTGCGGGGTGGGCGAGGTCGGCCAGCAGGGCGCGAAGGAGGGTGGACTTGCCAGCCCCGTTGGGGCCGCGGATCCAGACCCGGTCACCGTGGTCGAGGTGGAGGTGGATCGACGCCAGCACGGCGTGGCCCCCCGCGGTGAGTGGGCGATCGGTCCACGCGATCAGGCGGCGGCGCCGAGGCGTGGTCGACGCCAGGACCACCGGACGCCCCAGATCGTCCGGGCGGGGCTGGGTCTCGTGCGCGGCCAGGGCCTGCTCGGCGCGGCGGATCTGACGGCTGAGCTGCTGGGCATGGGACTGCTCGGCCTTCGCGGCGCGGTCCTTGCGTGCATCGGATCGGGCGTCGTGGTCATGGGTGGCCACATGACGAAAGCTTCGCGCGTGCGTGCTGCGCGCGTGGGTCTGGCGGGCGGCATGGAGCCGCTGCGCGGTGCGGCGTCGGGTCTCGCTCACGGCGTCGAGGGCGTCCTGTGCGGCCTGGGCCTCGCCGTCCCACTGCGCCATCGCTTGGGTGACCGGGGCCGGGACCGCGTCGAGGCGGCCGTCGCGCAGCCGCAGGGTCTGCGTGGTCAACGCATCGAGCAGCGCGCGGTCGTGGCTGACGATCACCCCGATCCCGCGGAAGCGTCGCAGGGCCTGAACGAGCAGGTCGCGGGCCTCCGCGTCGAGGTGGTTGTCGGGCTCGTCCAGCAGCAGGGCATCGGGCTCCCGCCACAGGGCCGCGCCAACCTGCCAACGGCGTCGCTCCCCTGGGGACAGGCTGGGCCAACGGTCGAGCTGGTCGGGGTGCAGCCGAAGCCGGCTCTGGAGCTGGAGCGCCCGGCGGTCCCAGGCGATGGAGAGCGCCTCCACGGCGTCGTCGGGATGCTCCAGGCGCTGCTCGAGGCGGAGCACCGTCAAGGTGTCGGGGTCCCGGTGGACCCGCACGGACCCCAGCTCACCGCTGAGCAGGCGCAGCAGGGTGGACTTGCCGGAGCCGTTGCGGCCGACGAGGCCGGTCCAGCCCGGACGGAGGTGGAGGTGGGCGCCGCGCAGGATCGCGCGGCCGCCGGCAAAGGCGAAGGAGGCGTCTTGAAGACGCAGCGTCGGGGAGGGCATGACACACCAGGCAGAGAAGGAACGTTGCGCCAGACGAATCAGCGTGTGGCGCGCGGGCGTTCAGGCCTGGGTGTTCATGGGGACATCCTCCGGATGGTGCGTTCGTATGGCGGCGGGCGGGGGATTGTCGAGCGACGCCTTGCGTGGGGCCGGCTTCAGGGCGTGAGCACTTCAAAGGAGGCCGAGGCGGAATGGGGGACCTCGCGGCCCATCTGATCCAGCGTGACGGTCGCTTCGTACAGTCCGGGAGGCAGCGTGTGGGTGTCGACGGACCAGGTCGCCTCCATGGTCTCGCCGGCCAGGAGGTGGTGGTTGGTGATCGAGTAGAGGCAGTTCTGGGTGAACCCCTCGGGGGCGTCGACGTCCTCGCCGGAGAGGTCCCGGAGCCGGACCCGGAAGGCGCACGAGGAGGAGGACTGGAAGGAGATGTGCCCTGCGACCACCGCCTGAACCGACACGACCTCACCTTGAACGACGGCTTCTGGCGTGGCCTCGACCGTCAAGGGGTGGCACGCGGCGCTGCTCAGGAGCCACGCAGCCCACGCGATCCTCATGGGGGACCTCCTCCGCCGTGCCCGTGGGGGAGCCGCCGGCGTCGCGGGGGAGCATAGCGGCTCGGTCCCCCGTTCGTGGCGTGATTAGCCGGCCTTGGACGGCGCCGCCTGGCCATGCCGTGCATGCCAGGCATCGGCCACGATCTCCAGGCTCCGAAGGCGCGCGTCGAGGTCTGCGATCATGCCGGTGATCATGATCTCGTCGGCGTTCGTGCGATCGCGAAACGCGGCGATGCCGTCTGCGACCGTGTCGGGTGTGCCCAGGACGTGGTGCTGGAGGGCCTTGTCGGCGCCTGTCCGGGCGACGAGGGCGGGATCGGGCGGTGGGCCCCCCGCCCGCGCGATCTGGGTCGGACGGCCGATTCGCAGGTTCACGAACTGGTGGAGGACGGCGTGGTACGCCGCTCGGGCGTCCTCGAGATCGTCCGCGGCGAAGACGTTGAGCACGGCGAGGACGCGGGGACGTGCGAGCCAGGGCGAGGGCCGGAACCCGCTCCGGTAGGCGTCGAGGGCCTGCGCCAGCAGGGGCGGGGCGAAGTGGGACGCGAACGCGAACGGCAGCCCGAGGTGGGCGGCGAGCTGGGCGCTGAACAAGCTGGAGCCCAGCAGCCAGACGGGGACGTGCGTGCTGGCTCCGGGCACCGCCACGACGGCTTGTCCCGGTTGGGGCGTGTCCAGCAGGCCGATCAGCTCCACCACGTCCTCGGGGAAGGTGCGGCTGCTCGAGGGGGCGCGGCGAAGCGCCCGTAGGGTGGCCTGATCGCCGCCAGGCGCCCGTCCCAGGCCGAGATCGAAGCGGTCGCCGTGCAGCGCGACCAGGGTGCCGAACTGCTCCGCGATCACGAGCGGGGCGTGGTTGGGCAGCATGATCCCCCCCGCACCGAGCCGGAGGGTCTGGGTGGCCGACGCGAGGTGGCCGAGGACCACGGAGGTGGCCGCGCTCGCCACCCCGGGCAGCCCGTGGTGTTCTGCGATCCACAGGCGGGCGTAGCCCAGACGCTCCGCAGCGATCGCGACGGCCCGGGTGTGGGCGAGGGCCGTCGCGGCGTCGCCGCCCTGGGGAATGGGGGCGAGGTCGAGGAGGGACAGGGGGGTCATCGAGGTCTCCCGACCCGAGCCGTGGGGCCGGACGGTGGGGCAAGCCCCGAGGGTAGCCCTCCGCCGATCGACCGCACCGCGTCCGGGGCGGGACGTGACAACCGGACCGCGCGGGCGGGGGGGAGCGCGGGGCGAATGGGGTGGCGGCCGAGGGGGGCGGGCAGGCATGGTGGGCGCGGGATGTGGTCGATGAAGACTCGAATCGCGGCGTGGGTGGTGATGGTGGGCGTAGGCCTCACCGCGTCGCCATCGTGGGCGCAGTGTGTGGACCTCGATGCGGACGGCGTGTGTGACGACGTCGACAACTGTTCTCCGCCGGCTCACACGCCGTCGTCGGTGCTGGAGCGCTTCGCGAACCCGCTCCAGGCCAACCAAGACGGGGATGCCTGGGGCGATGCGTGCGACAACTGTCCGTTCCACACCAATCAGGCCCAGGTGGATCTCGATGGGGACGGCGTGGGGGACGCCTGCGACAACTGCGGCACGATCCACAATCCCGCCCAGGACGACGCCGATCGCGATGGGGTGGGGGACACCTGTGACGTGTGTCCGTCCGTGGTCGATCCCGGACAGGACAACGCGGACGGGGACCGGCTCGGGGATGCGTGCGACCTCTGCCCCCTCACCGCGGAAGACGACGTGCTCCTCGTGGGGGGCCAAGCCGATGCGGACGGCGACGGGCTGGGCCCGGCCTGTGACAACTGTCCGAACGTGTCGAACCCCCTTCAGGCCGATGGCGATGGCGATGGGGTGGGCGACGCGTGCGACGCCTGTCCAGAGGTCGGGGACACCGATGACGGCGACGACGATGGGGACGGTGTGCCCAACGTCTGCGACAACTGTCCCTCCACCCGGAACGCGCTCCAGCGGGACGAGGACGGAGACGGCATCGGTGACGCATGCGCGCCGTGCGAGGGCGAGGACTGCGAGGACGATGGTGGGTCTGGCGACACGGCTGGTGACGCGCGCGCTCGTGGGTGCTCGCAGTCGGGATCCCTCCCCGTGGGGGGGGGACTCCTGTTCCTCGCGCTGGGGCTCGCCCGACGGCGTGCCCGCGCCTGACGGCCCGCAGCACCGTCACTTGTGGCGGTGCTTGGCCTTTCCGCGGTGCTTCTTCTTGGCCGGGGGGGCGTCGTCCTCGGCGTCCATCGCGGCGTAGGCTTCCTGCACCACCTTGGGGGCATGGGCGCCGACAGGGTGGCGGTCGTGGCGCCCGGTCGCGATGAGGGCGAACGAGGGCTTGGTGGTCGGCCCGGTGAGGGAGAAGCCCCAGGGCAGCGCGCCCGAGCCGGCCTTGGGCTGGAACCGGACCCGGACGTCGACCTCCTTGGGGGCGAACGATCCGTCGATCCGTCCGACCGTGCGTGGGGCGATGTAGTACATCTCCGTGAACACCAAGGCGCCGCCTTGTAGATCGACCCGCCCTCCGACGGGGCCGAGGTCGACGGTGCGGGCCTTGGGATCGACCTCCATGAAGTCGACCAGGTCGAGGGCGCCCACGAGCGCCTGCTTGAGGCTGTCGGGGAGCTCCATGTGGACGCCGGGGGCGTCGACGACCGCCATGCCCTCGATGTCGGCGAGGGTGGCGTGGGGCGGCAGGTGCAGCGTGCCGTGGGCCTTGACGTGGCCACGCAGCCCGAGGTCTTCGCCGACGGTGGCGCGAAGCAGCGCGCCGAGCTCCGCTTCGGGCAGGTTCGCGGAGACATCCAGGGTAGGGGGCCCGCCGACCACGGGGGACAACACCATGTGGCCCTCGAACGGGGCGCCGGCGATCGTGGCTTCGGCGGCCAGGATCATCTGCTGTCCCGCGAACGCGAAGCTCGGGGCGTGCAGGTCCTCGACCACCACCCCGCCGATGTCCATGGACGCTGCCCGCGCCTGGATCGCAGCCTCCATGTCGCGGCTGCCGAAGTCGAACACGAAGGGGGCCAGGCGTCCGTGGGCGCCCTCGAGGGTGACCCCGATCAGGGTGTCCTCCCCCGCCATCACCAGGTCGAACCCCTCGACCTCTCCACGGCCGATCACGAGCCGCCGCGGCCAGGTCTCGGTGGGGGTGAACGGCTTGGGGCGGACGCGCTTGACCCACGCCAGCGTGGCCCCGTGCACCCGCACGAACGGGATGTCGATGTCGCCGTCTCCCAGGGTGGTCCACGAGGGGAAGCCCACCTCGAGGCGATCCACCAGCACGCTCGGGGCCTTGCCGCGCACCCCGCGCACGAACAAGCCCTCGATGCGGACAACCCAGGTGCTGGGGGACAGCCAGCCATCGGGCTTGTCGATGCGGATCGTGTCGGCGTGGACGAGCGTGCCGGACCCAGCGGAGCGTCCTGCGAGTTGGTGGGCTGCCGGGATCGCCAGGTCGGGCCGATGCAGGAGGGCCAGGGAGACCGCGCCACCCCACAACAGCAGCCCGATCGGCACGCCGACCAGCCACGCCCCCAAGCCCGGTCTCGTCACCGTCATGGCGCCATCGTAGCCTCAAGGCGGATCGGGGAGCAAGCGCGCCGGGGGTTCGAGCAGGCGTCCGACGGGGCGCGGTCGCGATACAGGCGGGTGCGGAGTCCCCATGTCCTTCGGCCTGCTCGAGATCGCCGTCATCGCAGCCTTCGTGCTGGTCATTGCGGGCCCCGACAAGATCGGGGCGCTGTTTCGGCGGGTGATGCAGCAGGCGGACAAGGTCGACGAGGTGGTCGACCAGCTCCCCCCCACCCGGCACACGGTGGGCTGGAAGGCGGTGCGCAAGGGCATGCGGACGCTGGACGCGCTGTCGTCGCCCCAGGAGCCGTCCGAGGCCGAAGAGGTGGACGGGCCGGAGCCGCGCTCCGATCGCGGACACCCGCACCGGCCGCGCTCCGGTCATCTGGCACATGACGTCCACGTAGTGCACGCCACAGTCGACGATGGGAGAGATC
>JAUHWK010000138.1 GCA_030424555.1 bacterium
AGCGTGTCGCGGACGTCGGCCGGATCCATGCCGCCGAGCGCCTCCGCCAGCTCGCGCTCGGTGACGGGCTCCCCCGCTGCGAACAACAAGGCCCGCAGCGCCGCGGGGAGATCGTCGCCGATCTCCTCGGGGGGGCCTGGAAACTGGACGACGTTGTCGCCGTCGCTCATCCCGCCTCCGCGTGCCCGGACGCGCCGCCCAACACCTCGTCCTCCCCGCGCACGGCCGCGAGATCCTGGTCGGCGGGCACGGCGCTGATCACCGCGATCGGCTCCAGGTGGGAGGCCTGGCGCAGCGAGAGCCACCCAAGCCGGGTCATCTCCAACACCGCGAGGAAGGCCACCACCCGCTCGGGACGGGTGGGGAGGCTCCGGAGGATCGCGCCCAAGGTGCGCTGCCCGCCGGGCCCGCCCAGCGAGCGCAAGACATGCCGACAGCACGCGGACAGGTCCACCTCGGGACGATGGATGGTGTGGGTGCGCTCCACGGGCTCGGGACGGGTCAGCAGCGCGTGGTAGGCATCCAGCAGGCGGAAGGCGTCGACCCCGGGGATCAGCGGACGGTCGAGGTCGCCCACGTCGACGGGCTCGCGGGCGAAGACGTCCCGATCCATCCGGGGCTGCCGATCCAAGGCCTCGGCCGCTGCCTTGACCTGCTCGTACTGCTCGAGCTGACGCGCCAGGGCCTCGCGGGGGTCCTCCGCATCCTCGTCTTCGAGCATCGACGGCGGCCGGGGGAGCAGCTCCAGGCTCTTGAGGTGGCACAGCGTGGCCGCCATCACGAGGTAGTCGCTCGCGACCGCGATCCGCAGCGACCGCAGCCGCGACAGGTACGCCAGGTAGCTGTTCGTGATGGGCGCCACCGACATCGTGCGCAGGTCGACGCCATCCCGCTTGACCAGGTGCAGCAACAGGTCCAGCGGCCCCTCAAACACGTCGGTGTGCACCGTCCAGGAGACGGGCATCTCCCCGGAGTCCGGGGCGCCAGCGACGGCGTGGGTGGACAGCAACTAGACCTCGGGGACGGCTAGGACGCCATCGGCGGGAGAGGAGGCCATCGCGGAGGAGGCGACGGGCGGGGCGGGTGCCCAAGGGCGCGGCTGGGAAGCCAGGAGGCTGGGAAGCCAGGAGGCCGAGGAGGGTGCGCGGACGCGCAGACGGCCGGAGGTTCGTTGTACACCGTCCACGGAGGGACGCCAACGCCCGCGGACCCTCGGCCGCCACGATAGGAGCCGACGGCGTGTCTGGAGCAAGGTTGTCCACCCGTCCCCCCATCCTGCCTGTCGCCCTCACCGCCCTCGTCGTCGCCGGGCTGGGGGCTTGGTGGTGGCTCGCGCCGAGCCCGTCCGGCGTGGACGATCCGCCCCATGTCCCGGCCGTCCCCGCGACCACGCCCGCCTGGTCCGCGCCGATCGCGCCCCACGACCCCGCCCAGGGTTCCCCCAGCCTCGCCCTCGACACCACGCCCTTCTCGCTGACCCTGCCGTCGTCCAACCGGCCCGACGACGATCCCGCCGTGCGCACCCGGTTCACCTTCCGCGATCCGGAGCCGATGGCGCGAGCACCCGGGGTGGTCGAGATCGCCCTGCCCTTCCCGGTGCCGCGCACCCTGAGCCGGTTCGCTCCCGAGGGCATGACCGTGTGGGTCGACGAGCAGCCCGCCCGGTTCGACATGAACCTCCGCGGCCCCCTCGATCAGGCCATGTGGACCCTCACCGCCGAGGGCATGCTCCGCGTGCGCGCGCGCCCGAGCCCGTCGGTCGTCCACCTCGCACACCCCGCCTTGGAGGACACGCTCCTCGCCCTCGAGCCATCCGGAGCGCCGGCCGATCCCACCGAGCGCCAGGCCTGGTCCCGTCGCCGCGTGCTCCGGCACGGCGTCACCCGGGCGGGCCTCGTGCTCCCCGCGCCTGCGATCGCCACCTGGTCGCAGGTCACGCTGCCGCCCGGCGCCACCTTCCGCGCGTGGCCCACGCTCGTCCCCGCCCCCTCCACCGATCGGGCAGACGGCGTTCGGTTCGTGCTCACCCTGCACGACGGCGACACCGAGCTCCACCGCGCCACCTTCGACGTCGACGCCGAGGGCGGGTCCACCGGCCGGTGGTCCGTCGATCTCTCCACGTTCGGGGGGCGGACGGTGGACCTGGCCGTTCACACCGAGCCGCGCGACAACCGCGACGCCGACTACGCCTTCCTGGGCACCCCCCGGGTCGACGCCACGGTCGACCGAACCCCGCGCCGCGTGGTGGTGATCGGCATCGACACCCTGCGCCCAGACCACCTCGGGATGTACGGCTACGACCGCCCCACCAGCCCCGAGCTCGACCTGTTCGCACAGGACGCCGTCGTGTTCGATCGCGCCTGGACGACCGCCCCCCGCACCCGTCCCGCGTTTCGCGCCTCGACCACCGGACGGCGCCCCCCCGAGGCCGTGTGCGCTCGCCCGCTCGGGGGGGTGTTCCGCGACCACGGCTACGTCACCGCCGGGATCGTGAGCAACGTCCACCTCAACCCCAAGTTCGGGTTCGACGAGGGCTTCGACGTCTGGTGGCTCGACCACAAGGCCGACGTCGAGACCCAGGTCACGCGCGCCTGGTCGTGGCTGCAGGACCACGCCCACGACGACGCGTACCTGTTCCTGCACATCATGGACCCCCACATCTTCTACGTCCCGCCCGACCCCTGGCGCAGCCGCTTGATGGAGGGCGTGCCGCCCCTCGGTCCCAAGGAGTCCCTGCCCGACAAGTTCAACCGGTGGCAGGTCTACAAGTGGATGACGCAGGACCGGCTCACGGACGGCATGAAGGCCCACACCATCGCCCGGTACGACGGGGAGATCGGGCTCACCAGCCACCACCTCGGCCGGTTGCTCGCGCGCATCGACGCCCTGCCCGGCGAGACGACGATCGTGATCCACAACGACCACGGCGAGGAGTTCTGGGACCACGGCGGGTTCGAGCACAACCACGCGCTGTACGACGAGGTCACCCGGGCCGTGATGGTCATCCGCCCGCCCGGCGGCCCCGGCACCGTGGGCGCCCGCTCCGACGCCATGGCCTCGCTGGAGGACATCGCCCCCACCGTGTGGTCCCTCGCCGGCATCCCGGAGTCCGACTGGCCCGTCACCGACGGCGTCAGCCTCGTGCCCGCCCTGCGCGGCGAGCCGATGGACCCCGATCGGGCGGTCGGCATCGCCCACCTCAAGTACGACCGAGACCAGTGGGGCGTGGTCTGGCGCGACCACAAGTACATCCTCACCACCGCCGACGGGCGCGAAGAGCTGTACGACCTGCGGTCCGACCCCGACGAGCAGCACAACCTCGCCGACACCACCGACACCGCCCCCTGGGTCGAGGCGCTGGGCCGCGCCCATGCCCGCGATGCAGGCCCCGGCTGGCGCATCGAGGTCGAGATCCCAGCGGACCGCACCCTCACCCTCACCTTCCCCACACCCGCCCTTGCGGCAGACATCCTCGATCCCGAGCGCGTGTCGGACCACCCAGCCAACCAGGTCTGGGGCGAGACCCCTCGGCTGACCCCCGCGGACATCGGCCGTGCCACGCTGTCCGAGGACGGTCGCACGCTCCGGGTGGTCGGCGGTCGGATCGGCCAGGGTCGCCTGTGGGTGCGCTTCCCCGAGGACGTCGACGTCGAGACGCTGATCGTCAAGACCGAGGGACGTCCCGAGGAGCCCGCGCGGGGCGGCCGGATGCGCCGTGCCGGCTGGTCGGTCATCGCCACCGCGGGCCCCGTGCTGGTCCCCGGAGCCGACGAAGCCGAGCGCATCGCCGCGTGCCAAGGGGCCGACCGCCAGGCCAGCCAGGGATCCACCGACGCCCACGACGGCGCCACCATGGGACTCCTCGAGGCCCTCGGCTACGTCGGTGGCGGCGAAGACCACGACTGACGCCCCGGCAGGGACGGCCACGGTCGGCAACCCAGCGGCTCCGACCCCCCGCGACAAGCAAGCCGAACCCACCCAACATGCCCGACGGCTCGGGGGTCAGTCGGTGTCGGGGTCCGTGCGATCGCCGTCTTGAGTGTCGCGCCAGACGATCAGCGAGCGGACCACCGCGTCGTACCGCCATGGCTCGATCACATCGGTGCCCTGGGCTGCGGACTTGGGCAGGCCAAGGTGCTCGGCGATCCGACGCGCCACCCGCATCCGACCCGATCGGCTCTGGGGGAACCGCAGCGCGACCGTGACCAGCAGCCCGGGCGGGACCACGTCCTGGAGCATCTGGCCGGATCCATCGTCGTCGATCTCACACACGATCGACCGGAGGCCAGCCTCTGTGCGCGCCTTGATCAGCTTGGCGAGGAAGCGCCGCACCGTCGCCCGCGTGGACAGGTAGCGAGGCCCGTCCAGCACGAGCACGGGCACCTCGAGCAGCTCGGTGGACCAGCGCCCACGACGGCGGGCGGTCTGCTCCAGCGCCTCTTCCAGCTCCTGGGTGGCCAGGTAGCGGAACGCGGTCTCGTCGTGCGAGGCCACCCGCCGGGCGACCGCCGTCTTGCCCGATCCCGCCGGGCCCATCACGAGCACCACGGGACGCTCGACCAGGAGCTTCCGCAGCGGCCGGCGACCGAGGTACTCGGCGCTGGTGCCGGAGACGAGACCTGGTACGGGCGGACGTCCGGACAACAGCGTTCCTTGGTCTGTCAGGCGACGCGGAACCCCCCGACGTCGCGCGATGGCGTACGGTGTTGGTCCTGCCGTGTCAACCGGGTGCCCGGCAGGTGTCACGAAGGCATCACCCGATGCCAGACACCCAGTCTACGACAAGGTGTCCTTGGCGATCACGAGGCGTTGGATCTCGCTGGTGCCTTCGTACAACGTGGTGATGCGCGCGTCGCGGTACAGGCGCTCCACCTCGTACTCTCGGCTGTAGCCGTAGCCGCCGAAGATCTGCACCGCCTCGTACGCACACCAGTTGGCGGCCTCGGACGCGAACAGCTTGGCCATGCTGCACTCGGCACTCCCCCGCTCGCCCGCATCCTTGAGCGCGGCCGCCCGGTACATCAGCAGGCGCGCGGCCTCGATCTTGGTGCGCATGTCCGCGAGCTTCCACTGGATCGCCTGGTGCTTGGCGATGGGACGCCCGAAGGTCTCACGCTCCTTGGCGTGGGCCACCGACAGATCCAGGCAGCGCTGAGCGATGCCGATGGACTGGGCCGCGATGCCGATGCGCCCGCCGTCGAGCGTGGCCATCGCGACCTTGAAGCCCTTGCCCTCCTCCGTGAGGCGGTGGGACGACGGAATCCGGCAGCCCTCGAACACCAGCTCGGACGTGCCGGAACAGGCGATGCCCATCTTGTCCTCGACCTTGCCGACCCGGTAGCCGTCGAACTCCTTCTCGATGATGAAGGCGGAGATCGCCCGGTGGCCCTGGGACGGGTCGGAGGTGCCGTAGGTGACGCACAGATCGGCCTGCGGACCGTTGGTGATCCACATCTTCGTGCCGTCGAGGACGTAGTCGTCGCCGTCCTTGGCGACCTTGGTGCGCATGCTCGCCGGATCCGAGCCCACCGCAGGCTCGGTGAGCGCGTAGCATCCGATCTTCTCGCCGGTGGCCAGCGCGCGGAGGTGGGTCTGCTTCTGCTCCTCGGAGCCGAACGCCAGGATCGGCCAGCCCGCGAGGCTGTTCTGGACGCTCATGATCACGCCCACACCCGCATCGGCGTAGCTGATCTCCTCGAGCGCCACGACGTAGCTGAGGACGTCCAGGCCCGATCCACCGTACGCCTCCGGGACGAACACCCCGAACAGCCCCAGCTCGGCGAGCTGGCCCACGAGATCCTCCGGGAAGGCGTGTGCGGCGTCGCGGGCGGCTGCCCCCGGAAGGATCTCGTTGCGGGCGAAGTCGCGGGCCATGTCGCGGATGGCCTCGTGCTCCTCGGAGAGCTGGAACATCAGGGAAACTCCTGGGTCATCGTACAGAGAAGTGGGTGGTCAGCGACCGGTGAACTGGGCGGGGCGACGGCCGACGAAGGCCGCCATCCCCTCCTTCTGGTCGGCCGTGGCAAAGCACAGCGCAAACAGGCTGCGCTCGGCGGCGAGGCCCGAACGCAGATCGCTGTCGGCGGCTTCGTGGATTGCGCGGCGGGCCATGCGGATGGCGACCGGGCCCTTGGCGGCGATCTGCTCGGCGGCCTCGATGGCCGCGTCGAGTGCGGACCCGTCGACGGCGCGGCTGGCCAACCCGCTGCGCACCGCTTCTTCGGCCCCGATCATCCGCCCGGTGAGGCACAGATCCATCGCGATCGCATGGCCGACCCGGCGCACCAGCCGCTGCGTGCCGCCGAAGCCCGGGATGACCCCGAGGTTGACTTCCGGCTGCCCAAACTTGGCCTTGGGACCCGCAAAGATCATGTCGCACGCCATCGCCAGCTCGCAGCCACCACCGAGCGCGAACCCGTCGACCGCGGCGATGAACGGCACCGGGGCGCGCTCGATCGCCTCGCCCAGCGCCTGCGCTTCGAGGCTGAACGCCTCCGCCTCGGCCGGGCCGTATTCCTGCATCGCGACGATGTCGGCGCCCGCCACGAACGCCTTGTCGCCGGCACCGGTGAGCACGACCGCCCGCAGGCCCTCCCGGTGGGCCTTGGTCTCCACCAGGTCCTTCAGGCCACGCAGGACGTCGAGGTTGAGCGCGTTGAGCGCCTTGGGACGATCGATCGTCGCGATGGCGATCGCACCGCGATCTTCCCACTGGACGACGGTCTGCGAACCATCCTTGGACTGCGACATGGCCCCTCCGACGATGAACGGTCCCGGTCGGTAACGACGCCCCCGCGGCTGGGCAACGACACCGTCCCGCCGGGCGATCTCCGACTCAATCTCCCGAGATCGGCCTTCAACGAGCGTAGTCGTAGACCCCGCGCCCGGCCTTGCGTCCGAGCCACCCCGCCTCGACGTGCTTTCGCAACAAGGGACAAGGCCGGTACTTGCTGTCGCCCCCCATCCCCTCGTGCAAGACCTCCATGATCGCCAGGCAGGTGTCGAGGCCGATGAAGTCGGCGAGGGTGAGCGGCCCCATCGGGACGTTCGTGCCCAGCTTCATCGCCGTGTCGATGTCCTCGGCCGAGCCGATCCCTTCGTACAGCGCGAAGAACGCCTCGTTGATGTAGGGCATGAGCACCCGGTTCACGATGAAGCCCGGCATGTCCCGCGCCTCCACCACGGTCTTGCCCATCGCCAACGCGGCGGCGTGGACCGTGGCGTACGTCTCGTCGGTCGTGGCCAGGCCCCGGATCAGCTCCACCAGCGCCATCACGGGCACCGGGTTCATGAAGTGCATCCCCATCACCTTGTCGGGCCGATCGGTGTGGGCCGCGATCGCGGTGATCGAGATGGACGAGGTGTTCGTGGCGAGCAGCGTGTCGGTGGACGTGGCGCCGGCCAGCTCCTCGAAGATGCGGAACTTGAGCGAGGGGTCTTCGGTGGCGGCCTCCACCACGAGCTGCGTGTCCGCCAGCGGCGCGACCTCGAGCACCCCCGTGATGCGGGCGCGCGCGGCGGTGGCCGCAGCCTCCTCCAGCCGTCCCTTGGACACCTGCCGGCCGAGGTTCTTGTCGATCGCGGCGAAGCCCTTGTCGAGGGCGGCCTGGGACACGTCCCGCAGGACGACCTCCATCCCGGCGAGGGCGGCGACGTGGGCGATGCCGTTGCCCATCTGACCGGCGCCGACGACGCCGAGACGGGACACGAGGGAGGGGCTGGACATGGGGACTCCTGCGGGTCGGGACCGCCCGGCTAACCGGGAAGCCCGCGCGACGACCCCCACCAGACAACCATCTCCCGGGTGCCGCCACCGGGCGCGGACGATAGGCGCCGACGGACATGCCCGACCCCCGATCCGACCGTCGCCGTTCCCTCCCTGTCGACCGCCTCTCCGCCCACCCGGCGGACCGGAGCGCGGTGCGCCGTGCGTGCGTGCGTGCGGTGCTCACCGCCTCGCTCACCGGGGCCCTCGCCTGCTCGTCCGATGGCCTGCACAGCCCGCCGCTGGGCGACTGCGCCGAGATCCCCGAGGGCTCCTACACGTGGGGCACCGTCGGGATCGGCACCTGCTTGTCGGGCCCCACCGATGCCCGCTTCTTCACCGCCGACGGCCGGACCTGGCTGGGGATCACCAACGCCGATCCCTTCCGGGACTTCACCGGTGGCAGCTTCCTCGTGCTCGACGCCGACGCACTGTTCACCCAGCGGGGCGAGGTCCCGATCGGCGATCTGGACGCCCACGCGCTCGACATGGAGCCATACGTCGGCCGCATGGGGCTCTCCAGCAACCTCGGCGGGGCTGGCGGGGTCACCGCGCTCGTGTCGGGGCGCGCCAGCGGCGACAGCTTCATCGAGACCGACGACGACCGCGTGTGGGTGGTGGATCTGTCGAGCCCCACCGCCCCGGTGTACGGCGATCCGCGCTTCCTGCCGGTCAAGGCCGACCCGTACGCCATCGAGATCGACCCGGTCCGGCGGCGTGGGTTCGTGATCCAGTCGACCGATCTGTCCGCCAGCGTGATCGACCTGTCGGGCAGCACGCCCACCCTGTTCGATCCTGCCGACGATGCCCGTGTCACGGTCGACGCCTACGCGCGCACCGCGGGCTCCCTGGGCCTCGCCGACCTCGTCGTCACCCTGCCCAACACGCCCAACCTGCCCCGCAACGCCGAGTGGTCCGTCACCCACGTGCCCGACACCGCCCGTCTGTGGGCGCCTGGGCCGCTCGGGCTCACGCGCCACGTCCGCGACCTGGGCTCGGGCGAGGTGTGGGTCCCCACCGCGTTCGGCGTCGAGCTCGCCGCATCACGACCGCGTCCGGTTCGCGCCGGGCGCGGTTTCGTCACATGCCGGGAATCGCCAGCGGATTGGCGGTCAGCGCCTGCGCGTCCGGCCTGTCGGGGGCGATCGCGCCCGTGAAGGCGCCGAACAGGCCCTCGATGTGGTCGCGGTTGCCGTTG
>JAUHWK010000139.1 GCA_030424555.1 bacterium
CCCGGTGGCCCACACCGTGGAAGGCCTCGACGATCCCGTTGAGTTCCTTGCCCTCCGCCTCGGAGGGCGGGGTGAACCGGCCCTGGGCGTCGCAGTGGTTGTCGGTGCGGCCGACGGTAAAGCCCACCGCCCCCGCGGCCAGGGCGTCGCGCAACAGGTCCCGCATCTGGGCGATGTCGGAATCCGTGGCGGGCTCTCCGGCCGCCGCGCGCTCCCCCATCACGTACACGCGCAGGGCGTCGTGCGGAACCTGCGCGAGGATGTCCATCGTCCGCGGCGTGCGCGCGAGATCGTCGAGGTAGCTGGGGAAGTCTGACCAGCCCCAGGTCAGGCCCTCGGACAGCGCGGTGCCGGGGATGTCCTCCACCCCCTCCATCAGCTCGATCAGGCGCTCGTGGTCGGTCTCTCGCACCGGCGCGAACCCCACGCCGCACGATCCCATCACCGCGGTCGTGACCCCGTGGAGCGAGGACGGCGCCATGTCCGCGTCCCAGGTGGCCTGCCCGTCGTAGTGCGTGTGGATGTCGACCCATCCCGGCGTGACCAGCGCACCCGCCGCCTCGATCGTCTCCACCGCGTCGTCCGGCGCCTCACCGATCGCCACGATCCGGCCGTCTCGAATGCCGAGATCGCCCACGAAGGGCGCGCCCCCCGTGCCGTCCACGATGGTGCCGCCGGTGATCTTCAGGTCGTACATGGGCTGCTCCTCACACGCTGGACGACGCCACCATGCCGTCGTCCAGGAAGGAACAGCCTACTCGTGGCGGACGTCGCGAGCGAGGATCGACAGGTCGGCCTCGGACTCGCCCTGGCCGATCATCGCATCCATCCTGGATCCCACGGCAGGAAGAAGCGCGAGATCGCGCCCCCCGGCGGCGTCGAGCATCAGCCCCAGATCCTTGCGCGCCATCGCGAGGGTCCAGCTGACGGCGTCGTCGCCTGTGGCCATCCGACCGCCCCGTCCCTTCAAGGAGTGCCCGAGATCGAACCGGTCGAACAACGCCATCACATCCACGGGATCGACACCTTGGGCCGCCGCCATCGTCATCACGTCGGCGAGTCCCGAGATCACCGACAAGATCATCCCGTTGCCCGCGAGCTTGAACGTCGCCGCGCGGTGCCCCTCTTCCCCCACGTACCAGGCCGTCCCCGTCATCGCGTCGAGCGCGGGGCGCACCCGCTCCCACGCCGCGGACGGTCCACACACGACCATCACCCCGGCCTGCGCACGGCACGAAGCCGGCGACATGAACACGGGCGCATGCAGGAACGCGACCCCACGCGCCGCCATCGCCGCCACCCGTCCGCGGGCGCCCTCGGGGGAGGTGGTGCTGTGATCGACCACGACCGCGTCGCGGGGCACAGACCCGGCGATCCCCTCCAACACCGCGTCGACCTGGGCATCCGCCGGCAGCGCCAGGTGGATCGTGTCGGCCCCCTCCAGGGCGGCGACCGGGTCGTCCGCGACCTCGGCCCCGAACGCTGCGAGGGCGTCCGCCTTGGCGCGCGTGCGGTTCCACACCCGCACGGACTCTCCCCGGGCGCAGGCCGCCTCCGCCATCGCTGCCCCGATCAGACCCGTCCCCAAGAACACGCGCATGCTGCCTCCACGCTGGCCGGCGGCCCTAACCTGCGAAGCCAGCCCTCCCTCCGACAGGCCGTGACCGCCAGGGCTGCGCCACAGACCTTACGCCCTGCGGTCCTGCCCCTGGAGTGTCCATGGCCTCGCTGTCCTCGCTGTCCTCGCTGTTCCTGCTCGCCAGCCTCGGCACGGCCCCCGCCGCCGAGCTGCCTGTCGACGACCTCCCCGACGCGATCGGGGTGAACCTGGAAGGGGTGGCGTACCCGTTCCCGTCGACGGACACCGAGGTCACACTCGACGGCCGCACCCTGCGCCTGTCCAGCATGGACCTCGTCCCCGACGACGCACCCGACGCCCCCGTGATCGTGCTGCTGCACGGCAAGAACTTCGTCGGCGCGTACTGGGAGGACGTCGCACGGGGCCTGCTGGCGCGCGGCTGGCGCGTGCTGATCCCCGACCACATCGGCTGGGGACGCTCGAGCAAGCCCGACGCCTTCCCGTGGACCTTCCACGCGCTCGCCGACGCCACCCGCCAGCTGCTGGATGCCAAGGGCATCGACCAGGCCGTGATCGTGGGCCACAGCATGGGGGGCATGCTCGCCACCCGGTTCGCGCTGTCGTTCCCCGACCGCACCGCCAAGCTGCTGATGATCAACCCGATCGGCCTGGAGGACTGGCGACAGAAGACCCCGTGGCGGCCCGTGTCGGCGTGGGAGGCGCGCGAGCGAAACAAGACGTTCGATGGCGTGAAGGCCTACATGAAGGCCTCGTACTTCGACGGGCGCTGGGAGCCTGCGTGGGACCGCTGGGTCTCCCTGCTGGTGGCCCCGATGCAGGGGCCCGACGGCGCCCGTCTCGCCCGCATCAACGCCCTGCACTACGACATGGTCTACACCCAGCCGGTGGTTCACGAGTTCGGCGATCTGACCGTCTCCACCCACCTGATCCTCGGGGACCGGGATCGCACCGCCCTCAACAAGGACCTCGTCTCCCCCGAGGTCGCTGCGACGCTGGGCGACTACCCAGCGCTGGGCAAGGCCGCGCGCAAGGCGATCCCCGGCGCCAAGCTCACGCTGCTCGACAACCTTGGCCACATCCCCTGGATCGAGGACTGGGACCGCACCTGGCCCGCCCTGCTGGACGCGCTGGCCGACGTCGCTCCCGGCGGCTGACGGCCGTCCGATCCGCGGCGAGGGACGCACCGGACGCGCCACCGCGCTCCGCCTTGAACACGCCCCCAACGGCGATCCCTCGCCGCCGCGACGCGCCCACCGCACAGCACGGCGTCGCCCCCTCGCGGTCTGGCCGGACCACCCCTCCGAACCGGTGATCGGTCCGCCCGATCCGGCCGCTGTCGGAGGGCCGCTCCACCCGCTCCGACCCCACCCACGGACGGTCTTCGACGCGCACGCTTGCCGACAGGGCGCGACCCGGCGAGACTCGCGCCATGAGCAAGCCACCCCCGATCCCAGGATCGCCCGAGGAGCTGGCGGCGTGGGATGCCCTCCACGCCCGCATCGGCGACCTGTACCAGACCCTGCGGCAGGACCGGCGGTCGCCCCAGACCGTCGTGATCGTCCCCAGCCTCAGCCTCGACCCCCGCGAGCTGCGCAAGATCGCAGGCGTGTGGCACTACGAGGAGCGGATGCTGGTGTACCTGATGCTGCTGCGTCAGCCCCGCACCCGCGTCGTGTACGTCACCAGCGCCCCGGTCGACCCTGTGGTGGTCGACTACTACCTGGCCCTGCTCGCCGGCGTCCCCTACAGCCACGCGCGGCGCCGGCTCGTGATGCTCGACTGCGCGGACCGGTCCAACCAGCCCCTCACCAAGAAGGTGCTCGATCGGCCGCGGCTCGTCGCCCAGATCCGGCGCCACCTCGGCGGGGCCGACCGCGCCCACATGGTCTGCTTCAACTCCACGCCGCTGGAGCGATCCCTGGCCGTGCGCCTCGGGATCCCGCTCAACTCCGTCGACCCCCGGCTCAACGACCTCGGCACCAAGTCGGGCTGCCGCGAGACCTTCCGCGAGGCGGGGATCCAGTTCCCGTGGGGCTTTGAGCGCCTGTCGACCGCCCGCGAGATCGCCGAAGGCCTGGCCGACATCAAGAAGCGCTTCCCCGAGTCCCGCCGGGCGGTGGTCAAGCTCAACGAGGGCTTCAGCGGCGAAGGCAACGCCCTGTTCTACTACGAGGACCTGTCGGCCGATCTCTCGCGCGGCGCGCTCGCCCGTCGCATCGCCGACCGCCTCCCGACCAAGCTGCGGTTCGAAGCCCCCACGGAGACGTGGGAGTCGTTCATGCACAAGTACGCCGAGATGCAGGGCGTGGTGGAGCGCTTCATCGAGGGGGAGGGAAAGACCAGCCCCTCGGTGCAGTGCCGCGTGAACGCGATGGGGCGTCACCAGGTGATCAGCACCCACGACCAGGTCCTCGGCGGTCCCGGCGGCCAGGTGTTCATGGGCTGTCGCTTCCCCGCCGACGGCGCGTACCGCATGGCGATCCACGAGTCCGGCGACGCCGTGGCCAAGGTCCTCGCGTCCAAGGGCGTGATCGGACGGTTCGCGATCGACTACGTCAGCGTGCCCCAGCCCGACGGCAGCTGGGAGCACCACGCGATCGAGGTCAACCTGCGCAAGGGCGGCACGACCCACCCCTTCCTCACGCTCAAGTTCCTCACCGACGGCTCGTACAATCCCGAGGACGGCTGCTTCTACAGCGAGTCCGGCCGTCCCAAGGTCTACTACGCGTCCGACACCGTGCAGTCCGACCGGTACCGGGGCCTGCGCCCTGCCGACCTGATCGACATCTCCGTGTTCCACGGCCTGCATTTCCACGGCCCGAGCGAGCGGGGGGTCGTGTTCCACCTGATCTCGGCGCTGTCGGAGTTCGGCAAGCTGGGCATCGTCGCGATCGGCGACAACGACGCCCAGGCCGACTTCTTGTACCGAAAGACGCTGGAGGTCCTCGACGAGGAGACCAGCCCGATCGGGGTGGAGCGGGCCGGGGACGGGTGAGAATCCGCGGCTACCGGTCCGCGTCCTCTGTCCAAACCTCCACCTCGACCACATCGGACGTGATCGACCCCGTCAGCTCGGTCGCCACCGTGGCACTGCCACCGCCGTTGGCCGTCCGCGGCACCACCCGGAGCCGGATCGCCTCGTCCACCCCATGGAACAGGCTCGCCAACAGCTCGGCATCGGTGGTGACCTCGCATCCGCGCGGAACGGGAACCGACCCGTCTTCACCCAGGGTCCAACAGCCTTCCTCCGGGTCGGACGGCGTGCCCCCCCACACCGCGACGTCACGCCATCGCCAGCCCACCCAGGCCTGAAGGCGCCGACCAGGAATCGCGACGCCCTGGTCGTACCCGAGCGCGCCCCCTCGCCAGCGCACGACAAGGGCGATCGGCGTCCGTGAGGAGTCCGCCCGTCCCCAGGCCACCTCGAGATCGTGGACCGGCCGATCGTCCGTCCCCGCGTCGAGGACCCAGGTCGTCTCTCGACGGTCCTGCGACCCCGCGCCGATCACCACCAGCCCACCAGAGCCCTCGTGCCAGGCCAGCATCGGCCGTGGGCTCGGATCGGGACGGTACGCTCCAGGATCGAGCTGCACCCAGCGATCCACCGACCACCACCACACGTCATCCAGGGAGCCGTCCACCCCGAAGCCCCCGAACAGGACCACCCGCCCGGCTCCGACGTCCGTCGCCATCGCGTGCCCACGGCGCGCCGGAGGACGCACGCCCGCGGACGTTCCGACCTCGGTCCACTGGACGCCGTCCCAGGCCCAGGTGTCGTCGAGGGGGTCGTTGTCCACATCCCGACCGCCAAACACGACAACCCGCTCCGAGACCGGATCCCACGCTCCAGACGCCAGGCTGCGAGCGGGGGGTCGCGGACCGAGCGTCGGCGACGTCCAGGTGCCATCGTCCCAGATCCACGTCTCGTCGAAGGTCGTGGGAGACCGGAGTCCCCCGAACACCACCACCTGCTCCCGCACCGGATCCCCCACCAAGGTGGCGTCCCATCGCGCAGGCGGTCGCGAGGCCGGCGACACCGTCGTCCACGCCACCCCATCCCAGGACCAGGTCTCGTCGTCGTTCCACTCCCCGACGTCCCCGGCCCAGAGCATCACGGACTGGGTCGACGGGTCCCACGCGAGATCGTGGGCGGCGCGCTCCGCGGGCGCGACCACGTCGTGTCCCGTCCAGGTGGCCCCGTCCCACGTCCAGGTCACGGGCAGCGTTCCCGCCGCGGCATGCGAGGCGACGACCACCACCTCGTCCGCGACAGGGTCGTGCACGGCACTGCCGTAATGGGTGAGGAGAGTCGCGGGACCCGTGGCGTACGAGGTCCAGGTGCTCCCGTCCCAGCTCCAGACCCCCTCCAGCGACGCTTGGGTGCTGGCGGACCCGCCCACGAGGACCGCCTCCCCCACGTCCGGATCCCACGCCATGCCGGCTTCCCATCGGGCCTCGGGTGACCCGGCCACCGACGCGTCCGTCCAGGCCACACCGTCCCAGAACCAGGTGTCGTCCAGATAGGTCGATCCCTCGCCGCGCCCGCCGAACAGCCACACGCCATCACGGGAAGGATCCGACGCACCCACCGCGTGCGCTCGCCCGGGGGGGTTCGGGCCCGCAGACGTCACCTCCGACCAGGCCACCCCATCCCACGCCCAGGTCTCGTCACACAGGCCGTCGCAGTCCCCCGAACCTCCCACGACGATCACGGCTTCACCGGCAGGATCCCAGGCCATCACGAACCCTGAGTTGGTCGAAGGGTGCTCAATGAGATCATGGGCGGTCCACGCCGTCCCGTCCCACGTCCAGGTGTCCGACATCGGCTGGCCGTCCGCGCCGTACCCTCCGTACACCACGACCCGCTGCCGGATGGGATCGAACGCCGTCCCGAACAAACGACGGGCCGGCGGGCCGGCGGGAAGGGACCGCCACGCCGAACCATCCCACGACCAGACGTCGTCCAACACCTGGCCAGCCCCCAGGCCCCCGATCAACAACACGGACTGGGTCGACGGATCCCACACCAGCTGATGCTGGCGACGCGCGATGGGCCCCCCGGGAACCGCCGGGTTCGCCGTCCACGCCCCCTCTCGCCGAACCCACGTCGTGTCCTGATCGGACGAGCCCGTGGTCCCTCCAAACGCGACGATCCCTCCACGGACCGCATCCGTGGCCATCGCAAAGCTCTTGACGGCCGGAGGGCTGTCGTGGCCAGACCCCACCACCCGGAACCGAGGCGCGCCGGACGTGGCCACCGGTGCCTCCGCGACCGCGAGGGCCCCCGGATCCCCGACCTCAGCTCCACCATCCCGTCGGCGGAGCCCCTGCACGCCGGTCCGAAACACGTGGGGATTGAGCGTAGTCTCCCCCGCGACCTTGCCCCCCAGGGTCGCGGTCCAGCGCTCCTTGCCGACCGCGACCGCGGCGGACCGGTTGCCCGCCGCATCGATGAGCGACACCCTCGCGGACGACAGGTCCGACGGAGACCTCAGCGGCGGGACCGCGCCCCCGGCCGTGCACGACGCCTGGTCGCGTACCGTCCCCTGGGCGTCCTCCAGGACCGCCGTGCATCCGACACAGCCCGCGGTCCCCGGATCCTCGATCCACGCACCCGTCGGTGTGCCGGCCGCGTCCGGCCACGGGCGACGCACGAGCACCAGAGCGCCTTCGCCCGTGGCCGCGATCGGTGGCGGGGCCGTCGTGTCGACGGTCAGCGAGGGTCCCACCGGGACGACCGCGCTCCGGTTCCCGACCACGTCCTCCAACACCACCCCGTAGGAGTGGACGCCCTCGTCCGCGGGCACGACCGGACCCACCGTCCAGGCGGCGACGCGCCCGTCCACGTCCACCGCCGAGGTCGTCATCGACCCCGGGCCGGTGCGCTCCAACCCCGGATCCGTCGCGAGATCCTCGGAAGCGACCACCCTCAGGGTCGCGGTGACCGCCGCCCCGGTCCAGGGATCGGTCATCGAGAGCAGGAGGTCTCCATCAGATTCCGCGGCGGGGGACCACGTGGGATCCCGCGTCCACGTCGCACCCACCAGGGTCGGCGGGGTGAAGTCCGCCACGAACCGAACCGTCGGGTCCTCGATCACCGTGGCGTTCCCCACCTCGTCCACCAGCGTCGCGAACAGGGACTTGGGCCCATCCCCCTCGTCTCCCGACAAAGTGGCACGCCACGTCACGCCATCGGTCGAGGACATCACCACCCCGCCGATGCCGACGAAGCTGCGCCGCGGGTCGATCGGCCCGTCCGTGGGCATCACCAGGGTGAGCTCCGCGCCGCGGGTCGCCGCCGCCACGTCGTCGATCGACACCGTGGGGGTGACCGTGAGGACGGGGTCGCCATCGACAACCGGCGGCACCCCGAGGATGGAGCCCGAGCGGTCCGCCGACGCGCACGCCGCATCCCCGGTGGTCGTGTTCCCCACCCGATCCGTGAGGGTCACGTCCACGGTGAAGCCCGTGTTCGCATCCTTGGGCCCCGACACCGTCACGACCCACCCATCGTCCGCGGCCGTCGGCGTCCCGAGGGTCACGCCGTCGGAGGATGCCACGGACGGCGGCCCCTGCAGATCTTCGGTGGGGAACACCGAGAGCCGGACTTCCTGAGTCCCATTGGCCGGGTCCGGGCTGACCTGACACCCTGCCCTGGGCGCCGTGAAGTCGAACCCCACCTGCCCGAGGTCGTCCGACACCCGCACCTGCTGGCCCAGGGTGTCGACCAACACCACATCCAGCTCCTTGAGGCCCTCGGCCTCGGTGCCGTCGAGCACCCGCGACCAGACGCCATCGCCCATCGGGTCGAGCCGAATGCCTGTCAGCGAGACCGACGTCGCGTCCAGGTCGAGACCCTCCGGCGCATCCACCGGGAGCTGCACGGTCACCGTCGCGCCGGCACGGGCCCACGAGATGCCGTCGTCCAGCTCGACCGAAGGCTCCACGGCCACGCTGGGCACACCCGAGACGGACGGAGGAAGGGTCCGACGGACGCTGTCCCCCGCCGCCCCGCATCCGCCGATCGTCAGGGCGGCCACCGTGCCCCAAACGCAACCCCACTCCGCGCGCCTCGCCATGTCGCCCCCTCTCGGCCGCCACGGACCTCCATGGATCGCGGGGCGTACGGGGCGAACCTACCTCGTTCGAGGAGGGAACCGACCGAAATCGAACGCCGCGATTAGACGAGCATCAGTTCTTCAGAGTCCACCCCCGTCGGTGTCGTCGGGTTCCTCACCGACGGCTCGTACAATCCCGAGGACGGCTGCTTCTACAGCGAGTCCGGCCGTCCCAAGGTCTACTACGCGTCCGACACCGTGCAGTCC
>JAUHWK010000668.1 GCA_030424555.1 bacterium
CGATCACGCGGCTGCTCAAGCCGTTCCAGCTGGTGCTCGCGGCCGTGCTCACCCCGCCCATCGCGATGTGGTTGGGCCATGAAGACGGCGACGACGCCGAGGTACCTGCGCTCAGCGAGCCGTCGATGGAGCGCGAGTCCCCCCCGGCGTGACCGAGGCGTCTGCACGGGGTCGGCGCGCCCCATAGCGGCCGGCAGGCGGGGCGCCCTGGTGGTGGTCCGGGTGGACGAACGGCGTGCCCGAGGCCTCGAACCCCGGGTCGGATGGGGTCCACGACGCCATCGCTGCACATCCGGGATCCTCAGGGGCGGCGCCGCAGGTCAGGCCCCACCAGCCGGCGCGGCAGGATCCGGCGCCCAACGACTCGAACACGGTGTCTGGTGAGGCGTCGGGGGCCACCTCGGCGACGACGTGGTGGTGGCGCTCCGCATGGGGAACGAGGGCCACCCACACCGTCGGCGCGTCCGCGCGGGACCAGGGCCGATCCCGGCCGATCAGCGCACATCCTGGGAATGCCTCGGTCCACCGGCGCAGGGCGCGGACCTCTTGCACGCCATCGTGGTCGACCGACGTCCGCGACCAGGGCCAGCGCCCGACGTGGCTCGGGCCGACTCCGGACGCGGCCGCAGGCCACCCGCCGATCACGCACAGGCCCGCGACCGCGGCGACCCACCACCGCTTGGGGGCGCGCGCGAGGGGGGCTGCGCCCGAGGCCACGGCGAGGAGCAGGAACGGCATCCACAGCCCCAGGTAGCGGAGGACTTCCCAGGGGGCGTACCCGGGGTCATCGGGCAGCACGGGGGCATGGGCGGCCGACAGGTAGGCCCGGGCGGCCAGCGCCGCGAGTCCGGCGCCGAGCAGCAGGGTGAACGGCCTCCGACGTGCGTACCACACGCCCAGGACGGCGAGGCCCAGCAGGCCGGGTGAGACCGTGGCCAGCAGGGCGGGGACGAGCCGAAGCGGGGAGGGGAGGCCCGGACGCAGCATCATCCACATCGCGCCGGGGGCATGCAGCGAGGTGCCCGGGAAGCCGTCCATCCAGGCGATGGCGCGCTGGAGCACCACGATCCCGGCCGTCAGGGCCACGGCGATCCCGATCGCCCGAAGGCGGTGGGTCGCAGCCCATGCGGCCACGCGGGCCTCGACCCCCCGAACCTGAGGGATCTGCAGGACCGTCCAGCCCATCGCGAACACGCCGAGCCCTGCCGCGAGATCGAGCCGGAGCGCCCCCAGCCCGACCAGGAGACCGCCACTGGCGAGCGCCCGCCAGGACGTGGGGGCCTTGGGCAGGACCGCGAGCCACGCGGCAACCAGCGTCCACGCCGCGGGCGCTGCGGTGCCCGACATCGCCTGCTGGAGGGCGAACGGGGAGGAAAACGGGCCCCGACGTCGCAAGGCCACGGCGAAGAGCACCCACCCCACCACGTGCCACGCCATCCCGGTGGCGAGCGCGGTGTCGAGGCGATCGGGCAAGCCCATCGCACGGGTGGCGAGGCGGCTGACCCGGTCGAACCCGAGCGCCTGGCCCACGGCCTGCCCCATCCGCGTGGCCGTCGTGCCCTCGTGCATGGGCGACAGCGCGGCCTCGGGAAGCCACGGGCCCAGGTGTGCCAGGACGGCCCACAGCATGCCCAGGGCGACGACGAGCCCGACCACACGCGCGATCGGGGTGCCCTGGGCCCGCGCGGCACCCAGGGCGCTCGCCACGAGGGCCCCGAGGCCGGCC
>JAUHWK010000140.1 GCA_030424555.1 bacterium
ATCAGCGCGGTGCTGTGGGCCGTGGTCGACCTGCTCCGCAAGCAGCTGACCGCGGTCGTCCCCGTGCTGGCCCTCACGGCGTGGATCCACGTGGGCTTCCTGCCGGTGTTCGCCGCGTGGTGGATCGCCGCCGGCCAGCCGATGCCCGACGCCGCCTACCTGCCGGTGTGGGCCGTCGGCGTGACCATCGCCACCTCGGCACAGCTGCTGTTCCTGGTGGCGCTGCGCACCTCCGCCCTGTCGGTCGCCATCCCGATGCTCGCGCTCACGCCGGCCATGTCCTCGCTGATCGCCTGGGCTGTGCTCGGGGAGGCGCCGAGCACCCTGCAAGGGATCGGCATCGGGACGATCGTGGCCGGGTGCCTGGTCAACGGGCTCGTCGGCGCGGACGGCCGCCCCCACCTCGATCGCGGTGCCCTGCTGATGGCCGGGGTGGCGCTGCTGTGGTCGTGCTTCGGCGTGATCGACCGGGCCGCGATGGCCCACGCCGCCCCGCCCGTCCACGGCATGGGTCTCACCGGGGGGTCGTTCCTCGCCCTCACCGCCCTGCTCGCCGCGCGCGGAGAGCTGGCGACCCTTCGGATCGAGGCGGACCACCGCCCCACGCTCGGCCTCGCGATGCTCGTGCTCGGCGGCGCGTGGTCGATGCAGCTCCTCGCGCTCCAGACCGAGCTCGTCGGCGTGGTGGAGGCGGTCAAGCGCGGCATCGGCCTGCCTGCGTCGGTGCTGTTGGGCGCGGCCATGCTCGGCGAGACGATCCAGCCCGCACGGATCGTCGCCGTGGTGGGGATCGCAGCGGGCGTCGCAGCCCTCGCCACCGCCTGATCCCCTCCCACCGCGCGTCCGATGCGCGCTCGGAGGGACTCAGGCCAGCGCGGCCGCCATCCCGTCCATCGCCGTGGCGAGCGCAATGTCCTTGTCGGTGAGGCCCCCCGCGTCGTGGGTCGCCAGGGTCACCTCCACCCGGTTGTAGACGTTGAACCACTCCGGGTGGTGGTTGGCGGCCTCCGCCGCGAACGCGACCCGCGTCATGAACGCAAACGCCGTGGCGAAGTCCTCGAACTGAAAGGTGCGCTGGATCGCGTCACGCCCGTCGACCTCCGACCAGTCGGGGACCGTCGCGAGGGCCGAAGCGCGGGCAGCGCCGGTGAGGGGGGTCATGGGGGGCTCCTGGTGCGGGGACCCGGAGCGTAATGGCCCCGGCGGGTCCGGTCGCACCTCGAACGCCGACGGGCCCGACAATCCAGTCTGTACGGGCTTGGATCCCGTGCAGCGCAGAGGACACCCCACGCATGGGCCCCCGACTTCCAAGGATCCGCAGGAAATTTCAGGGGATCCGATCGCCGTCCGCCACCGCGCCGCATAGACCGCCTCGTCCGCGATGCGATCGCCCCACGCAGGAGGCCCGCCGCGGACAGGATGGATGATCCATCCAGAGCGCGCCGTCGTTGGCGCAGGTGGGTCCGGACCGCCACGTGTCCGCACCCTGAGAAGAGAGAGAGAGACATGAGCAACAAGCTCTTTGTGGGTGGCCTGAGCTGGGGCACCGATGACATCAGCCTGAAGTCCGCGTTCGATGCCTACGGCTCCGTCACGGAGGCCAAGGTCATCCTCGACCGCGACACCGGTCGCTCGCGCGGCTTCGGCTTCGTGACCTACACCGCGGCCAACGAGGCCAACGCCGCGATCGAGGCCATGGACGGCCGCGAGCTCGACGGCCGCACGATCCGCGTCAACCTCGCGGAGAACAAGCCGCGCCGCGATCGTCCGAGCCACGGCGGCGGCGGTCGCTGGTAGCGCCTGCGGCGTTCGCGCCAGCTTCGCCCCGGCGGGTCCCTAAGGGATCCGTCGGGGCGTTGTCGTTGGGGGACTACCCCTCCCGCACCATCCCGAGCACCGCGGCGCCGAACCGTCCCACCCGGGCGGGGCCCATGCCGGGCAGGGCCTCGAGGTCGGCCAGGGTGCGCGGGCGGGCGGCGACGATGGCCTCCAGGGTCTTGTCGGGGAACACCTGGTAGGGCTTCCAGCGCAGCCGGCGGGCCTCGGCGCGTCGCCAGGTGGCGAGGGTGCCGGCGAGGCCGGTGCGGCGTGGGCGCGTGGAGCCCTTGCCCTCCCCGGGCTTGGCGCGGACGCGCTTGTCGGGAATCCACACGGTGGGGTACTTCCGGCCCTTCTTGGCGAGGCGGCCGTCGTCGAGCATGGCGTCGATGGCGCGCAGGACGGCTTCTTCGGGCAGGCCCTTGAGGGCCCCGTGGTGCGGGTTCTTCAGCAGGCCCTTGCGGGACACCGCCTTGGCGCGGCTGCCCCGCACCCCCTGGGCGACCGCCCGGCGACCCACCGGCTTGCGCAGCGCGTCGACGAAGTCGAGGATCGCCTGTTCTTGCGCGGCATCCAGCGACACCCCCGCATCGGCCTGGGCTTTGGCTTGGCGCGCAGCGCGTCGATCCCGAACGGCCTCGCGTACCTCCGACACGGTCTGGGCGACCTCGGTGGGGCGGGTACACGCATCGCACCGTCCACACGCCGGCACGTCCGAGCCGCCAAACCACGCCCGCAGCCAGCCCTCTCGGCAGGCGGTGGCGAACGCGTAGTCCTGCAGCGCCTTGAGCCGATCCTCCGCGCCGGGTGGAGGCGCCTGCCCCCACAGCCGCCGCCGGGTGACCATGTCGGCCGCCGCGTACAGCATCACGGCGTGGGCCCGCGCCCCATCCCGCCCGGCCCGGCCCGCCTCTTGCCAGTACGCCTCGGGGCTGTCCGGCACCTGGACGTGGATCACGAGCCGCACGTCGGGCTGGTCGATCCCCATCCCGAACGCGTTGGTCGCGACCATCACGGGGGTCTTGCCCGACGAGAACGCCGCCATGGCCCGCTCTTTCGCCGAGGCGGTCCGGGCGCCATGGTAGTGACCCGACGCGATCCCGGCGCCGCGCAGGGCCTTGTCGACCTCGACCACGCGCTTGCGGGTGGCGGCGTACACGATCGCCCGGCCAGCCCCCGGCCGGCCCAAGCCCAGCTCCCGCAGCCAGGCGATCACCCGATCGGTGCGCGCATGGTGCCCCCGGTGGTGCTCCACGTGCAGCACCAGGTTCTCGCGCCCGATCGCGCCATCCACCCGCACGGGGTCCACCAGCTCCAGGCGGGCGCGCACGTCGTCCATCACCCGGTCGGTGGCCGTGGCGGTGAGCGCCATCACCGGCACCCCCCACTCGCGCTTGATCGCCCCGAGCTCGTGGAAGCTCGGGCGGAAGTCGTGCCCCCACTGCGAGATGCAGTGCGCCTCGTCAACCGCCACCGCCCCGATCCCCAGCCGATGCAGCGCGGCCCGCGCCCCTGGCTTGGCGATGCGCTCCGGGCTCACGTAGACGAGGGCCGCGTGCCGAGACGCCTCCCGGGCTGCCCGCATCGCCTCCGCGTCCATCGACCGGTGCAGGGCCACGGCCTCCACCCCCTTGGCCCGCAGGGCTGCGACCTGGTCGTCCATCAGCGCGACCAGCGGGCTGACCACCAGCGTGGCGACGCCGTCGCGCCGAGCGCGCACGATGGCGGGGACCTGGTAGCACAGGCTCTTGCCGCCGCCGGTGGGCAGCCGCACGGTGACGTCCTTGCCTTCGAGGAAGGCCTGCACGGCCGCGGCTTGCCCGGGGCGGAACCCTGGGAAGCCGAACACCTCGCGCAGCACGTCTTCAGGACCCACCGGTCGCCTCCAGGGTGGCCCGCTATCGCGCCGTTCGTCGGCTGCGGGGGGAGCGGCGGTGGGCTTCCCTCCCCACGCTCCCTCGACAGCGGACGGGCCCGCTCCACGCTACGAAGCACGGCGGAGAGCGAGGTCATCCCGTGAGCCGAGTCCGCTGGATCGAACGCAGCCTGTTGGCCGTCGCCCTGCTCGCCGCCGCGTTCGGGTGGCGCGCCGCCAACGACGCCACCCGTCGGGCCGACCACCTCACCGCCCGCGTCGAGGCCCTCGCCGCCGCCCAGGACAAGCTCCTGGAGGCCACGGTCCGCGCCCGCACCCTGCCCTCCGCCGATCTGTTCCAGCCCCAGAACGGTGCGGGCATGCCCACCCCCACCGATGCCGGCGGGTTCGGGTCGTTCGGCGCGCTCGGAGGCGGCGGCCGTCGAGGCCAGACGGGCGGTGCCGCGGGAGCGGCCGGGGGTCCTGCGTCCAACATGGCCCTGTCCCCCGCGATGCGCCGACAGGCCCGCAAGGCGACGCAGAGCCCTGGTGCGGTCCTGCTCGACTCCCTGTACGAAGCGGCCGACCAGATGGCGGTCGAAGAGCAGTGGGACGCCGTCACCTACGACGGCGTCACCCGCGTGTTCGACGACACGATGATGCGGATGAACGGGCTGTACGACAAGGCCAAGGCCGGCGACATCTCGATGCGCGACGCGCGGCGCGAAGCGATGAAGCTCCGCAACCACGCGGTCGACGACCTCACGGACCTGCTGGGCGAGGAGGGCGTGCTGTCGTTGCGCGACGCCTTCGCGGGCGAGCTCGAGGGCATCCGCGACCAGTGGGCCGAGGGCCAGGCCCCCTGATCGCCACCGGGCTCAGTCCGCGTGGACCGTGCCCGACCCGGTCACCGTCACGTCGACGAGCGCGGGGCCCGACACCACCAGATCGCCCGAGCCGCTCACCACACCCTGCACGGTCTCGGTCGCCTCGAACACGGCGTCGCCCGACCCCGAGATCGAGACCTCCGCGGTGCGCACGGTGAGCTGGGACGCCTCGAGGTCGCCCGATCCCGAGACGTGGACGTCCAACGCGTCCGCCACCCCCCGCAGCCGCACCGTGCCCGAGCCCGACACCGACACCGCGACGTCTTCGGCGGCCAGGTCGGCGATCGCCACGTCGCCGCTGCCACTCACGCGCACCGACAGCTGATCCGCCGAGACGCCGTCGAGTTCCAGGCTCCCGCTTCCCGACACCACCGCGTCGGTCAGGCCGTCCTGCGCCACCTCGGTGCGAAACGATCCCGCCCCGCTCACCCGCACCGCACCGAGCGGAGTCGCGCCGAGTTCCGCCACGCACGGCGTCCGGGGTACGACCGCCGGACCGTCCAGGCGGCCCAGCTCCAGCACGCCGTCCACCACCTCGATGCGCAGCAGGTCGAATAGGTTGTCGTCGCAGGTGACGGACAGCGAGCCCGCCGGACGATCCGCCCGCATCGTCACGTCCAGGAACGAGGCGACCACCACCGCGTCATGGGGATCGAGGTCGGTCTCCACGGTGCGGGCATGGCCCGAGCCGAGCGCACAGGCAGACAGGGAGGACAACCACACGGCGAGCGGGGCGAACGAGCGGGACATCAGCGTCTCCAGGACAGGGTCCGCCGCCTCAACACCGCAGCGGACCGAACCTGTCACCGCGGGATGGGAAACCCAACCCACAACGGGTTGTGCGTGTCCGTGGTTTCCCGTAGGGTCGCGCTCGAAGGTGGTGGAGGTGGCATGACACCGGTGGTGTCCCTGCGCGGCGTGGTCCGCACGTTCAAGGAAGTCCGGGCCGTCGATGGGATCGACCTGGACCTGGAGCCTGGGCGCATCTACGGCCTGCTGGGCCCCAACGGGTCGGGCAAGACCACGTCGCTCAAGATGATGACGGGGCTCACCCTCCCCGATCGCGGCGAGATCTCGCTGTTCGGCGCCCCGCCCGACGACGCCGGCCGGGCACGCATCGGGTACGTCCCCGAGACGCGCGCCCTGGTCGACACCGCCATCGTGCGCGAGCTGCTCACGTTCTACGGACGGATGCGCGGCATGTCGTCCGCAGACGCCTCCCACGCTGCCGACACCTGGATCGACAAGCTCGACCTCGGCGAGAAGGCCGACGCGCGGGTGAAGACCCTGTCCAACGGCCAGCAGCAGAAGGTCCAGATCGCGCTCGCGTTGCTCAGCGAGCCCGAGCTCATCTTGCTCGACGAGCCCCTCACCGGCCTGGACCCCACCCACCAAGACCTGGTGTCCCGCCATGTGCGGGAGGCCGCCGCCCAGGGCGCGTGCGTCCTGCTGTCCACCCACCGCCTGCGCGAGGCAGAGGTGTTCGTCGACAGCGTCGTGATGCTGGCCTCGGGACGCAAGGTGCTCGACGCGCGGCTCGACGAGGCCAAGCGCCAAGGATTCGACGGCACCTGGGAGATCCGCCTCCCTGCTGGGGCCAGCACGGCGTGGATCGACGGCCCGGGGGTCCTGTCCACGACCGACCTCGGAGACGGCCGGCTCGAGGTGCGCTTGGCCGATCCGGAGCAGCCCGGGTCCCTCCTCGCCCGCGCAGCCGCCGCCCAGGCCCCCTTGCTCGGCGCCCGCGCGCTGCTCCCGGACCTGCACGACCTGTACCGGATCACCGTGGGCCGCACGATCGACGCGGACGGAGAGGTCGCGGCATGACCGGGCCCCAGCGGCGGGGAACCGCCAGGATGTACGCGTGGTGGCACATTCGCCAGGAGCTGGGCTCGGCCTGGTTCTGGCTGGCCATCGCCGGCGGGCCGCTGATCCTGGTGGCCGCGGTGCTGTGGAAGGATGGGAAGGAGCTGGGCCTCCGCGATGCGCCGCTTCCCGCGCTGCACGTGGTCGTGGACGATCCCGCGGTGCGCGCGATGGTTCGTGCTGACGGCATCCCCGCAGACCACCTGCACGAACGCCTGGACACCGTCCCTGCGGACATGCCCACCCTGCACCTGTCGGGCGCGCCGGCCTCCGTGAGCGCCACCTACACGGCAACCCATGCCGACCGTCACCCGTACTTGGACGCCGACTGGTTCACCGACGAGGCCGTGCGCATCCGGCGGGCCGTCGCGGTGCGCACCGTGGTGCCCTCGTCCATGTTCGCCACCCCGGAAGACGACACCGATGCCCGCGACTCCGATGTCGGTGCCGACACGGATGCCCGCGACACCGACGCATCCGATTCCGCTGTCACGGGCAGGCTCCTCGCCGACACACTCCAAGAACTGTTTCCCCTAGACCAGGTCCAGCAAGCCGCGATGGGGTTGTTCGGGGTTCTCGGGTTCATGGTCGCTGCCACCGTCGCCGCACGCATCAACCGGTTTCGCGGCGAGGGATGGCTCCACGTCCTGCGCATGGGCACGTCGTTGGAGGTCTTGTTCCGGGGCGAGCTGATGCGGCACGGGACGGCTGTCGCGATCGGGTATTGGCCCTACCTGCTGCTGATGATTCCCGTGACCGTCCTCGTGGCCGTGCTCGTCGGGGTGACCAGCGCGCTGTTCGACCCCTGGGCCGTGCTCGCTCCCCTCGCGGCCGCACCCGCGGCGGGCGCGGCCGGGATGGGCCTGGGTCTCCTGGTCGGCGTGTGGGGCCCACGGTCGGACAAGCCCGAGTTCTCTGTGTGGGGCCTGCTCGGCAGCTTCGGCTGGCTCGTCCTCGCGGGGATCGCCTACCTCATCCACCCATGGCAGGGCGTCGCGGCCTGGGTGGTGGCGTCCATCCCCGCGGTGGGGCCCGTGGCCGCCGTGCCCCAGATCGCACAGGGCGGCGTCGCCGGCGTGCTGCTGTGGTTGCTCGTCGTGGGCGTCCAGGCCGTGTGGGCCGTCGCGATGCTCCGGGCGGCGCGGGTGTGGTGGATCCTCGAAGAACCGACACGGCGTGATGCCCTCGCCGCCGCCCGCGGGAGGATGCCATGAACCGATCGATCGGTACGCACGCCCTCAACGCCCTCCGCTACACGGCATTCGACCTCTGGAACGCCGCCCGGACGCCCAGTGTGTGGCTGATGATCGGCTTCTTCCCGATGCTGCTGATCGGGATCGGACTGCTGCCGGTCCTGATGATCGACGGCATGACCTCCACGCCGCGGGAGACCGTGGTGTGGGTGGACCTCGACCCTGCGCCGGCCACCTTGATCGCGTCGCTGTCGGACCTGTGGGCCGTGCGCGCCGTCGATGGGCCCTCGCGGCCCGCCGAGGCCGAGCTCACGGTCACCGTGCCCTGGCCTCCCACCCCCGATGCCCTGATCACCGTCGACGACCCGCCCGGTCTCGGACACGTCCCCGACGCGGTCCGCGCCGCCACCCACGCCTGGTACACCCAGACCCTCGCCGAGGGCCTCTCGGGCACCACCATCCCGCCCATCCACACCCCCGACGGCGGCACCCTCGCCGTGCCGTGGGTCCCCACACACGACGCGGACGCCCCGTCCGCCCTCGACCTCGCCGCCCTGGGTCAAGGCACCAGCGTGCTGCACATGATCGGGCTGTTCTCGATCGTCTTGTCCGGCACCATGCTCGGCCTCAACCTGGGGCCCGCCCTCGCGACGTCGGCGCGCGAAGGGTTCAACCACATCCTCCGGCTGCGAATGCCTTCCTGGGCCGTGTTCGGGTCCGAGATGCTCACAGGGGCCTGCTTGCAGCTTGGACAGTACGTCGCGTGGGTGGCCGTGCTCGGTGCCGCGGGCGTGTCGCTCGCGGTCACCCTGGCGGTTCCGGTGCCCGAGGACATCGTCCACCAAGCGATCGCCCTCGCACCATGGCTCGGCTTGTTGGCGCCCCTGGCGATCGTCCAGAGCGCGTCGGTCTCCCTGCTCGTGGCCCGCACGATCGAGGTCCTCCCCCCCGAGACCCGGGAACACATCCCGAAGGTCCTGACGCTGCCTGTCGTGTTCGTGTTCCTGTTCTTCGACGACCTGTTCTCGATGCGCACCGCGATGTGGGGCGCGCTGCTGCCATTCTCCGGACCGATGTGCGTGTGGTCAGGCCTGGTGGAGGCCACCGGGTGGGCCCTCCCGATGCTCGGCGTCCAGCTCGCCTGGACCGGGGCCGCCGTCGTGGTGGGGGGCTGGGTGTTCGGCCTGGACGAGTCCCCGATCAGCTGGTGGCAGCGTCGGCGTCAGGCGTGAGCCCCGAGCGGACC
>JAUHWK010000141.1 GCA_030424555.1 bacterium
CTGGCGGGCGTGGACCGCCTCGGCCCAGCTGCTCTCGACGGGGTGGATGACGGCACGGCCCGCTTGGACCTCGGTCCAGGGCTTGGGGCCGAACGTGGTGCGCCACCCGTTCCGCGGCAGGTCGACGGGGGTCCACCCGACCACCAGCAGGTCGGCCTCCCCCTCGGCGATCGCCTGCTCGGCCCGGAGCACGATCTGGTCGTGGCCCCAGCCGGGCGCGGCCACGTTGCGCACGTCGACGTCGTCCATGTGGGCGGCGAGGCGGGCGGGCCAGGTGTGGGGGTCGGCGACGTCCACCCCGAACGTGTAGGAGTCGCCGACGACGACGACCCGGGCGTCGGTGGCCTGGGCGGGCGGGCGCGTGGGGTCGAGGCGCGTGCCGTCAGCGTCGACGGTCCAGTCGGCTCCCACGTGGCGCGACCCGGGGGCCGCGCGCCAGCCCAGCGTGGGATCGAGCCGGACCGTGTCGGTGGGGGGGATGGTCCGCCTCGAGTGTGGCCTCGCGGAGCAGCGCACCCAGGGACCGCTCGTGAAAGCCCAGGCTCGCGCGGACCGCTGGGGAGGCCAGCGCGATCCGAAGCCCAGCTTCGCCGGCGACGCACGACAGGAGGGTGACAGCAAGGGCCGCGGCGAGCTGCCGCATCACGCCTCCGAACCCACCGCTGCGGCTTTATAGCACAGATGCTGCGGCCTACCCGAAGAGTCCTGCGATCGGGCCGGTGCCCTCGGCGCCGAACGTGGACCGCTCGATCCCGTGGTGCGCCATCAGGTTGAGGTACAGGTCGGCGATCGGGCGCTCGGACGGGAGGGTGACGAGGCCCTGGCCCACGTGCCGGCCGCCGGCGCCGCCCGCGATCACCACGGGCAGGTCGATCGGGTAGTGCGTGGACGGCTCGGAGAGCCCACCGAGGAACAGGATCTGCGTGTGGTCCAGCAGCGACCCGTTGCCGTCGGGCGTCGCGGCCATGCGTCCCAGGAGGTACGCCAGCTGCTCGGCCTCCCAGCGCTCGTACGCGAGGGTGTCGGCGGCGGCGTCCGGATCGTCGGGGAAGTGGCCCGCCTCGTGGTGGGACCGGGTGAGGCCCAGCTCGGGAAGCGTGCGGTTCGAACCACCGTTTCCGAGCATGTAGGTGATGATGCGGGTGTCGTCGCACTGGAGCGTGAGCACGATCAGGTCGAGCATGAGCTGGATGTGCTCGGTCTGGCTGAGTCCCGCCCCGTCCACCAGCAGGGACTCGATGCCCGAGGCGTCGGCGTCGCACGCGCCAGCAAACGCGAGCTGGCGCTCCACCTCCTGCACGCTGGTCAGGTACTGGTCGAGCCGGGCCCGATCCTCGGCGCCGAGGGCGGCCGACAAGCGCTGGGCGTCTGCCCCGATGCGGTCGAGCACGGAGGTGCGGCGGGCCTTGGCCCGGGCCGCTGCGACCGCGTCCTGGAGGTCCCCGCCCACGAGGCGTTGGTAGACGTTGGCGGGCGAGACGTCCTTGGTGACGGGGGATCCGTCCGCGTTCCACGACACGAAGCGCGAGTAGATGCAGTCCCGGGCGGGACACGCGGTACGCCCGGCCTCCGAGCCCAGCGCCAGGGAGCGCAGCCGGGTGGCGCTGCCGATCTCGGTGGCGAGCAGCTGGTCGAAGGTCTGGTGACCGAGGATCGGCCCGTTGAGCACGGTGGTGCTGGACAGCTGGTTGCTGAGCAGCCCCGTGGTGCAGGTGGCGTGGGGCTCGCCGTTGTCCTCGGCGGCGATGCGGTTGGCGGTGCCCCGGAGCACGGTGACGGTCGAGGCCCACGGCGCGAGCGGGGCGAGGACCGGACTCGAGGTGAGGTCGCCGGCCACCGTCGGCCAGAAGTTGGCCGGACGCATCCCGCTGGGGACGAAGAACACCAGGGTGCGCAGCGGGGCGCTCGTGGACGCCCGGGCAGCCGGCACCATCGCCTGCATCATCGGAAGGGCGAGGGACGCGCCGAGACCACGCAAGACCGCGCGGCGGGACAGGGGGCCTCGGGTCATGGCGACACCCCGCGACGGTGGGTGAACAGCTCGTCGGTGAGCACGGCGTGGACGACGTCGTGGAAGGAACCGTCGAGCCCTTGGTCTGCCCAGGCCTGCACCCGCTCGTCGAGCGTGACGTCGGGCAGCGTGGCGGTGGCGTGGATCGCGAAGCGCTCGGCGGCGCACCGGGCGAACGCCTCCGGAGAGATCGCGGCGGCCAGGGAGGCGGCCCCGTCGACCACGGTGCCGTCGTCGAGCGTGACGGTCGTGTCGACCGGGTGGCCGTCGACCGTGTCGCGCAGGGTGCCGTCCACCCCGATCCCGTCGAGCGCGAACCCGACCGGATCGAACTGGTCGTGGCAGGTGGAGCATCCGGGCAGCGAGCCGTGGGCCTCCATCTGCTCGCGCAGGGTGCCGAGGCTGCCCCCGCCGTCGCCGAGCTCGGGGACGTTGGGTGGCGGGCCGTCGATGTCGGCACACAGCCAGGCCGAGACCACCTGGTGGCCGCGGCGGCTGGGGGAGGTGCGTGCTGGGAGCGAGGTCGCGAGCGCGAACGCGGCCTGGGTGATCAGCCCGGTGCGCGCTGCGGGAAGGTCGACCTCAGCCCACTGACCGCCCGGGGGATCGCCGAGCCCGTAGTGGGCCGCCAGGTCGGCGTTGATCACGGTGGTGCGGCCGGAGAGCAGGTCTTGCAGGGAACGCTCACCCCGGACCACCGCGCCCTGCACCTCGGCGGCCTCTGCGACCGCCGCTTCCCGGAAGGCGTCGTCGACATGGGGGAAGGTGCCGGGGTCGATCGGGGTCTCGAGGGCCTCGATTGTCCCGAGCCACCGCTGGAAGTAGCTGTCGACCAGCCGATCGGCGCGCGGGTCGGCCAGCAGGCGGTCGATCTGGGCGGACAGCCCACACGCGGGGTCGTCGGTGCGCAGGGTGCCGGCGTCCGCACAGGCGCGCAGGGCCTCGTCGGGGTGGGTGCTCCACAGCGTGAACGACAGGCGGGCGGCCAAGGCGTGGTCGGACAGCGGCTGCCAGGTGTCGATGTCGCCCGGGTCGACCGGCTCGGGCAGGAACAGGTGGTCGGGCGACAGGAGGACGGCGCTGTACGCGGTGGCGAGGGCGTGCTCGAACGCCATCCCACCCTCCACGTCGGAGACGACCCACCCCACGATGCGGTCGAGCGCCTCGTCGGACACGGGACGTCGCCACGCGGTGCGGACGAACGGGGCGAGGGCCGCTGACGCGCAGGTGGCCACGTCGTCTTCGCCGCCCTCTACGGCGCCGGGGAGGCACGGCATCAGCCGGTCCAAGCGGGCGATGGGAAGGCGGCCATCGGCCTGACGGGGGCCGTCGATCCGCAGCGCGACCCAGCCGACGGTGCGTCCGGGGAAGTCGTTGACGAACCGCAGGGTGTGCTCGCCGGCCGAGAGGTCCACGAAAGCGGTGAGGGGCTCGGTGCGGCGCCCGGTCTGCTCCAGCGTCTCCCGGGCGATCTCGACGCCGTCCAAGGCCATCCACACCTCGGGGGGCGGCTCGGGGTCGAGGGGCTCCCAGCCCGTGGCCCAGGTGGCGTCGATCGTGATGCGGTGGTGGCCGGAGGTCTCGACCGAGAACGGGACCTCGAACGCCGCCAGGCCGTACCCGACCCAGCCCGAGCGGCCGTCCTCCACCTCAAACGACTCGGTCCAGTCCGTGACGTCGTCCAGGGAAAGCGCGCGCTCGGAGACGGTGTCGAGGCCGAGCGCGTGGTCGACCGCGCGGTCCACCACCTCGGCGGCCTGCACCAGCCAGCTGTCGGACAGCGCCTGGGCTTCGGAGACGTGGTCGAACCCGTACGAGGGGGTCTCCGGAGGCAGGGCGGAGACGGCGTCGACCGGGACCTCGAGCAGGTCGGACCACACGTTCGACAGCTCGCGGGCGGCGAGGCGGCGCATGGGGGAGCGGAACGGCTCGGCCGCGACCGCGGGGGTGTCGGTGTCGTCGGGCGGGACCGGGTCGTCGGCCGGACACCCGGCGAGCACGCCACACACCATCCCGAGGACCCCGACCCGAGGACGGAGAGATGGCACGGCCATGGCGAGACGGCGCGTCATGGGCGGTACAGGCACCGGGCCTGCGGGCTCGCGACCCAGGTCTCGATCATCGAGGCGAAGGTGGCGGGGTGGTCGGGCGACGCCATCGCCTCGATCAGCGGCTCGTCTTCGGGCGTGGGGGCGCGTCCTTGCATCCAGGTGAACAGCTGCTGGGCGAGGCAGGTGTCGGTGCGGGGGTCGGTCACGATCGCGTCGATGAGGTCGGATGGCGAGTGAAACACGGTGCCGTCGGGCAGCGTGGCCTCGTGGCCGATGGTGTCGCCGTTGGCGTACCGGGTGCGCTCCCCGCCGACCGCGTCGTACCGCTCGAGCGGGAGGCCCATCGGATCGATGTCCTTGTGGCATGCGTTGCAGCTGGGGTCGCTGCGGTGCTGGGCGAGGACGTCCTGGGGGTTCTCCTCGCGCTCGTCGGGCGAGAACACGCCAGCGTCCGGGCTGGGGGGCCCAGGCGGCGAGCACAGGATCTTGGACAGGATGGCGACCCCGCGCTTGACCGGGGAGGTGCGGTCGGACTGGCTGTGCGCGGCGAGGAAGGCGGCCGAAGTGAGCACCCCGCGGCGGGCCCCGGTGGGGTCTTCCCACGAGAACCAGCCCCCGTCGGCGACGGCGTCGGCCTGATCGGCAGGGATGGGGGCGCCGTACAGGGTGGCGAGGTGGGCGTCGACCCAGTGGGTCGGGCTGTCCAGCAGGTCGCGCACGGGCGCGTCCTCGGCGAGGGTGCCGAGCACGATGCGGCGGATCTCCTCGCGCATGCTGTCGAACGCGGCATCCTGAATGAAGGGGTACAACGCCGGATCGCGCTCGGTGTGGTCCAGACCCTCCAGGGTGAGCCACTGGTGGACGAAGTCCTCGTACAGCGCGTCGGAGCGGGGGTCGTCGAGCATGCGTCGGACCTGCGCACCGAGGGTGCAGGGGTCGTCCTCGGCGCCGTCGACCCCGAGGCCGTCGGCATCCGCGCAGTCGAGCAAGGCCACGTCGGGCACCGATCGCCAGAGGGTGTCGGCGAGGCGCTCGGCCATCGCGTGGGGCGGGAGCGCGCCGTCGTCCGAGGGGGTGGGGAGGAACAACAGGCGCGGCGACAGCAGGATCGTCTCCAGGGCGAGTGCGATCGCCTCCTCGGGGGGGGCGCCGGCGTCGCGCGCTGCCCGGAGGACCGTCAGCGGACCGGACAGGTCCACCTCGGAGGACGGCAGGGAGCCCGCCCGCCGCGCGACGTCGAACAGGACCGGCTCCGCACACGCCACGAGATCGTCGGAGGTGCCCGTGGCGCAGGACACCGAGGTGCCGGCGATCGACAGGGGGACGGTGGGGGCGTCCTCGAGGTGGGCCTCCACGTTGCCGAGGATCCACGCGTACGTGAGGCCTTCGGGCAGGCCGACGCCGGTCCAGAGGGGCTGGAGCTCGAGGGTGTGGGGACCGGCCGCCAGGTCGACCTTCACCGCGCGCCGCTTGGGGGTGTCGAACGCGGCCGACACGGGCCAGGAGTCCACCTGCACGCCGTCGAGGAGCAGGCGGGCCGTGCTCCGGGCCGTGATCGCGTTGAGGGTCTCGTCCTCCCAGCCGAGCCACCACGACACCGGCAGGCCGACGTCCCAGGTGCCGTCCATCGGCAGGGTGAACGGGACGACCAACGACCCCTCGCCCCACTGAAGGGCCCGCATCGTGTGCTGGGAGCCCCACGGCGAGGGGACCTCCGATCCCGCGGTCCCGACCAGCGAGGAAAGGGAGACGCTGACGGAGACGTCGGAGGTGGCGGAGGCATAGGCGGCGCGCGCGATGGTCGGCCGCCACGCGAGCAAGAAGGCCTCGCTGACGCCCCCGACCGCGTCGAGCCGGGTGTTGGTGTACCCGGTGGCGACGTCGGCGGCGGGCAAGGCGGAGACGTCGACGCCGCCATCCCGGTCGGCCCCGAGGAGATCGGCGAGCCCGCGGGCGAGGGCGCGGTTGGTGCGGCGTCCCAACGGCAGCGTGCCGGCGTTCTCCACCGAGCAGGCCGAGGGTACCGGCAGGTCGCTGTCGACGGCGGTGTCGTCGCGATCGGAGGGCCCGGAAGGCGCGACAGGATCGCAGCCCGCCACCGGCCCCATCCACACGGCGGCCAGCACGGCGGCCCATCGGGTGCGGGAGGGGGTCATGCGAGCATGTCCGTGTACGCGCCGTCGCCGGTGGGGGCGAAGGTGTCGTCGGGCTCGCCGAACGCGTGGAGCAGGCCGCGGAGGAGCTCGCTGTGCGGACGGCGGCCGTCGGACGATGCCGACAGGTGGACCCCGGTGCGCAGCGTGCCCTGGAGATCGCCGATCAGCAGGAACGTGAGGTCGTGGACCAGGTGCGACGCGCTCTCGGCCAGCTCGGGTGCGACCAGGATGAGCGTGTCGTCCAGCAAGGTGCCGCCCGTCGCGTTGGGGGTGGCCTCGAGGGAGGAGACCAGGTTGGCGAGCTGGTCCATCGCCCAGCGCTCGATGGCCTTGAGCCGGGTGAGCTTGGTGACGCTGCCCTGGTGGTGGCTGACGAGGTGGTGGGCGTCGTGGAACCCGAGGTGCGGGTAGGGGCGGTTGGAGGCCGCCCGTCCGAGCCGGTAGGTGATCACGCGCGTCTCGTCGCAGGACAGGGCGAGGGTCATCAGCCGGTGCATCTGGTCGACGTGCTGCTGGATGTCGGTGGGGGTCCACGCCTCGGTGGCATCCTCGGGCGCCAGCGAGCACTCGGATCGGCTGGCGAGGCTGCGCTCCACGTCGCGCATGGTGTCGAGGAACTGCTCGACCCGCTGGGCGTCGTGCTGGCCCAGGGTGGCGTGGAAGCGGGTGGCGTCGGCCATGACGCTGTCGAGGAGGCTGCCGCGGAGCGCGACCCGACGGGCGGTCGCTTCGGCGTCGCCCACGGCGTCGGCCGCCCCGAACAGGCGATCGAACACCGCCTGGGGATCGACGGTGGCCGGCCGGGGTCGACCGGGGCCGTCCCAGGACAGGTGGCTGGTGTAGGCGCACAGGGCCTCGATGCCGACGCCCCCGTCGGGGTCGGCGAGCAAGGAGCAGGCAGCCTCGGCCTCGCTCGACAGCTCCAGGCTCCCGAAGCGGGTCTGCCCCTTCCATGCCTGGGCGAGCACCTGGTCGAACGAGATCCCGTTGGCGACCGCGGCGGCGTTGGGGTCGAGCAGGTGGCCGGTGAGCACGCCTCCGAGGGCGCATCGGTGCGGGTCGGAGTGGCCGTTGGGGGCCAGGTTCTCGAAGCCCGACACCCAGGTGAGGCGGTCGGACCACGGCGCGAGGGCGGTGAGGGTGCTGGGCAGCGCGCCGTCGACCACCCCGAGGGAGGACGGGCGGAACACGTCCTGCACGAACCCGTTGGGCATGAACCAGACGATCAGCCGCTTGGGGGACGTGGCGGTGGCGGCCCGCGCCGCGCCTGGCGCCCACACGCCCGGGGCCATCACCGGCAGGGCCAGTGAGGCGCCGAGACCGCGCAGGATCGCGCGGCGGGACCATCGGGAGGGGTGGATGCTCATGGTGACCCCATCATGACCGGCCCGGGAAGCGTGGGTCGAACGGGGTCGATCGTCCAGGTGCCGATCCCGGAGATGGGCCGGGGGGCGCCGTGGAACGGGAAGAACTTGTCGGCCGGGGTGATCACGCGGTCGATCTTGTGGATCAGACCGTTGGACACCGCGATGTCCGTGACGAGGAAGCGCGCGGTGTTGGTGTTGGGCCACCCGGTCGTCACCCCGAGGTTGAACACCACGTCGCCCTGGAGCAGCGAGATCACGAAGCTGCCGTTGAGCGAGTCGATCGGCATGAACGTGTGCTGGCGGATGTCGTCCGAGGTCAGCACCTGGCTTGCCTGCACCGCGTGGTAGCTGACGATGTCCCGGAGGTTCTCCACCCCCTCCTTGGCGACCCAGCCGGCGTAGTCGGCCACCCCGTTGCCCGCGAGCATGGCGTCGACGCTGTCGTTGGTGGGCAGGAGCACCGTGTAGGGCCCGGGCAGCGCGAGCGCGGTGCGCAGCAAGTAGCCATCGGGGCCCTCGGCACCATCGATGACCTGGATGATGCCCCAGAACCGTTCGCCGCTGGGGTCGGTGCTGGCGACGTCGACCAGGTTCGGGACCAACACCGCGTCGACCTCGTGCACGGTGGTCTCGAAGCCGTCGAGGTCCTCGAGCACGATGTCGACGCCGTCGAGGCCGAGGTCGCCGTCGGTGTCGAGGGACAGGTCGAGCGTGCCGCCGAGGGCGTCGACCGTGCCGGAGACCACGCGGCGGGCGTCCAGGTCGTCGGCGGACAGGCGCTCGGGGACGACGTGGTAGCGGAGGATCACCCCCAGCTGCTCGTCGCTGATCTCGTGGATCCGTTGTGCGCCCAGTGTCTCCAGCCACGCGACGAAGGCCTCGTTGTCGGGGGCCAGCAGGGTGGCACCGTCGAGGGTCGTCTCCAGGCCGAGGCGGGTGATGGCGGCCGCGAGGATGCTGAACCGCGGGGTGTCTGCGAGGAGCTCGGCGAGGGAGTCGATCGGATCGGTGTCGACCGAGGCGGAGTCGATGGGCTCGTCGGTGTGGCGGTCCGGGTCGGTGTCGCCGGATGACGTGTCGGAGTCGGGCCAGGAGGCGGTGTCGGCCGATCCATCGGCCGACCCGTCGCAGGCGAGCAGCGCCGTGCAGGCGATCACGCCGACCAGGGGATGGCCTGCCCGCGGGAGCCGCCCGCGACCCGCGGCGGCGCGCGACGGGCCGGCGGCCGATGCTGGCTCGGGTTGTGGCGGGGTCGGCGAGGGGGC
>JAUHWK010000669.1 GCA_030424555.1 bacterium
CACAACGGAAAGCTCACACCCGTCCTCGGCCCCGGACCGGGAAGCCGCGCGATCAAGGGCTTCAAGACGGGCACGTACACGGTGGTCGACCCCAAGACGCGCGCCCGGGCGATGACGGATCGCCTGGGCACCAAGGTGGCCTGGTTGGCCCTGCAGGACGCGTGTACCTCCCCCCTGGACACCCTACGGCGCACCGCATCCCGGCACGGCCTCGTGGTGGTCCACGGCCTGGAGATCGACGAAGCCGGCGAGAAGGGTCTCGGCCCCCACGTGTTCGACGCCGCCATCCAGTCGGTGGCCGATGCCTGGCGCCGCCTGCGCGAGGCCGGGGTGAAGACGTTCGTGATCACCTCGGATCACGGCTTCCTGCTGCTGGACCCTGGCGCCACCCGCACGCTGACCCACGGCCGCACCGTGGACGTGTCGCGCCGGCACCTGCTCACCGACCAGGCTGAGGACCACGTCCACGAGCTGCGCGTCGGCACCGACGCGCTGGGCTGGACCACCACCCCGCCGCTGCACCTGATCTCACCCGAGGTCCCCTGGCTGTTCGACGACGCCAAGCGTGGGCGCAGCTTCGCCCACGGGGGCCCATCCCTTCCCGAGCGCGTGATCCCCGTGCTCCGGATCGAGCACAAGCGGCCCGCAGGCAGCTCCGAGCAGCCCTACGCCCTGCACGCCGAAGCCCGGCCGGGCGTGGCCGGGATGCACTGCCTGGCATTCGAGGTGCGATCGGTGGTGACGATGGCGCTCGGGTTCGCCAAGGCCAAGCAGGTGCGGGTCACCCTGTCCGCCGAGGACGAGGACGGCGTCCTGGTCCGCATCGCAGACGTCCGCGGGGGCACACGGGCCGGCACCGCCGCCGTCTCCGCCGCCCCCGACACCTGGGTGGAGGTGTTCTTCCACCTCGAGGCCCCCGAGGCCGACCGGCGGGTCCGGATCACCCTCGCCCACCCGGGAACCCTCGCGGTGAAGCCCGCGACCGTGCCCGAGCGCTTCCTCGCCGCGGGCATTCCCCAGGTGGCCTCGCCAGAGCCTCAGGTGTCGCCCGAGCCGCAGGCGTCGGAGCCGCCACCACCGACGGTCCAGGCCGCCCCCCCCACACCCAACACCCCCGAGTGGCTCGCCACGATCGACGCCGTGTGGCACGCCCCACTGCAGTCGATCGCAGACGTGGGGGTGCTCGACGAGGAGACGCTGGTCGCCATGCTTGGATCGGCCCGCAAAGCCCGACGCTTCGCGCTGCAGATCGACACCATCGCGGCGCGTGCCCCGTTCGAGATCGCCGTCCGGACCCTCGGCGGGAGCAAACGTTACGTCCGTCTGGGCTCAGCGAAGGAGACCCTGTGAGCACGCTGTCGCTGCGCGATCGCAACCACATCTTCGAGTCCCTCCGCCAAGGTCGGGTGCCGTCCCGGGGCCTCGACGCCTACGCGGTCGGCATCGACGACATCCGCGCCGAGCTGAACCGCCAGCTGGACTTCGCCGAGCACGGTGAGGGCGCGATCAAGTTCCTCCGTGGCGAGTACGGCTGCGGCAAGACGTTCACCGCCCGCTTGGCGGTGGAGGAGGCACACCGGCGTGGGTTCGCCACCAGCTTCGTCGTCGTCAGCGACAACGACCTGCGCTTCCACAAGTTCGACGAGGTGTACCGTCGTGTCGTGGCCGAGCTCGCCACCACCACGTGTGAGCGGGGAGCGCT
>JAUHWK010000142.1 GCA_030424555.1 bacterium
CAGGCCGGGTACCTCACCGAGGAGTCGGACCCGCTGTTCAGCGAGAGTGCGGCCTCGGGGATCCTCCGCAGCGACATCGAGGGCTGGACCGCGGCGTTCGGCTGGGGCGACCACGCGCAGGCCGGGTACCTCACCGAGGAGTCGGATCCGCTGTTCAGCGAGAGCCCCGCGTCGGGGATCTCCGGGACGGACATCGGTCAGTGGACCGCGGCGTTTGGCTGGGGCGACCACGCGCAGGCCGGGTACCTCACCGAGGAGTCGGACCCGCTGTTCAGCGCGAGCGCTGCGTCGGAGATCTCTGGGACGGACATCGGCCAGTGGAGTGCGGCGTTTGGCTGGGGCGACCACGCGCAGGCTGGGTACCTGACGAAGGAGTCGGACCCGCTGTTCTCGGGCAGTGCCGCCTCGGGCATCAGCGCCACGGACGTCGGCCAGTGGAGTGCGGCGTTTGGCTGGGGTGACCACGCGCAGGCTGGGTACCTGACGAAGGAGTCGGACCCGCTGTTCAGCGAGAGCGCTGCGGCGGAGATCTCCGGGACGGACATCGGTCAGTGGAGTGCGGCGTTTGGCTGGGGTGACCACGCCGACGCCGGCTACGTCCAGACGGAGACGGACCCGACGTTCACGTCGAGCCCGGCCGCCAGCGTCACCACCACGCTGATCAACCGGTGGAACGCGGCGTTCGGTTGGGGCAACCACGCCGACGAGGGCTACCTGCTCGAGGAGGAGGATCCGACCTTCCAGGGCTCGGTCGCCGCCTCGCTCGACACGGGCATGATCCGCGACTGGAACGAGGCCCACGGCTGGGGCGACCACGCCGAGGCCGGCTACCTCGTGGGTGAGGAGGATCCGACCTTCCAGGCTTCGCCTGCCGCGACGCTCGACACGGGCATGATCCGCGACTGGAACACCGCCTTCTTCTGGGGCAACCACCGGGACGAGGGGTACTTGACCGAGGAGTCCGATCCGCTTTTCAGCGAGAGCGCCGCGTCGGGCATCTCCCGCGACGACGTGTCCGCCTGGACGGCCGCGGTGGGTTGGGGCAACCACGCGGACGCCGGCTACGTCCAGACGGAGACGGACCCGACGTTCACGTCGAGCCCGGCCGCCAGCATCACGACCACGCTGATCAACCAGTGGTCCGCGGCGTTCGGCTGGGGCAACCACGCCGACGAGGGGTACCTCACCGGCGAGGAGGACCCGGTCTTCGGCGCCAGTGTCGCCAACGGCATCGGCACCAGCGATGTGGGGCGCTGGAACAACGCGGCGACGGTCGTCGAGGGCGGCGTGGTCACCGGGGTGTCCGCGGGCACGGGGATCAGCGTCACGGGAAGCTCCTCGGTGCAGGTGGGCGTGAACACCTCGGTCATCCAGCGCCGCGTCAGCGGGTCGTGCTCCGCCGGCCAGGCGATCGGCTCGATCAACTCGGCCGGCGGCGTGAACTGCGTGGACGTGGGCGGCGGTGCCTCCCAGGTCACCGTCAACATCCCGTTCACCAAGTGCGTGCCCGACGATGAGGCCTTCGCGACCTTTGCCATCTGCTCGGACAACGGCATCAACCGCACCACCAAGCGCGACACCTCGTACCCGTGTGGGTGGACCTCCTCGTATGGGCCGGTCGACTTCATGTGCCCGATCGAGGTGCCCCTCGGCGCGACGATCGGCAAGGTCGTGGTCAACGTCTCCGACACCACGAACGATGCCTACGTCGAGGGCGCCGTCATCAACGGCGATCCGTCGGCGCTCAAGGATGGCGCGGTACTTGGCCTCGGTGGGTCGCCGTGGACCTTCCCCTCCACCGGGCTCGCGCCGACCCCCGGCAACGTCGACCTCGGTCTGGTCACGGTGCCGTTCCAGGTCACCGAGGACCAGAGCCCGTGGGTGCTCGTGGGCGTCGAGGTCACCGAGGGTGGCGGGGCCGAGTTCTACGGCCTCACGGTCATCTACAACGAGCCCTGAGCGAGGCGGTTACCCCGCCTCTCTCCCCGAAGGTCCATGAAGCCTCCGTTCGACCTCGTCGTCGACCTCGACACGCCAGTCAGCGCGTTCCTCAAGCTCGCACCCCTGTCTCCTCGGTACTTGCTGGAGAGCGTCGAAGGGGGCGAGCGGGTGGGGCGCTGGTCCTTCCTGGGGTTTGGCGACGATCCGCTGGAGGTCCGCCTGGATCGCCACGGGTGGCGGGTCGGCCGCGAGGTGGGGCCCGCGCCGGACAGCCGTGACGCGCTGCTGGCAGCCCTGCGCGCGGCGATCGCCCAGGCGCCCCGACCCGGTCCCGTCGACGACCGCGTGCCGTTCCACGGTGGGCTGGTCGGGGCCTTGTCGTACGACATCGTGCGGCGCCTGGAAGGCCACATCGGGTCCCGGGCGCCTGCGATCGACGAGCCGGAGATCGCGCTGGTTGCCACGCGGTCGGTGCTCGTGTTCGACCATGCGACGCGGCGGGCTGCCCTGCTTCATGATGGGTCGGCCGAGGAGCGCGAGGTGCTCCGCGCGCGGATCCGCGGGCTGCTCGCCGGGCCCGTACCACCCCAGCCGGCGGGGCCCTTCCACGTCGGCGAGGCCGTGCCGAGCCTGTCTCGTGATGCCTTCCTCGACGTGGTGCGCACGCTGCAGGAGCACATCGCGGCCGGCGACGTCTACCAGATCGTGCCCAGCATCAGCTTCGGCATGGCGACCGATGTGCCGCCGTTCCTGGCCTACCGCGCGCTTCGGTTGCTCAACCCGTCTCCGTACATGACCTACCTGGACCTTGGCGATGTGACGGTGGTGGGCGGCAGTCCGGAGGCGCTGGTCTCGCTGGACGGCCGGCGTGCCACCCTCCGACCGATCGCGGGGACCCGGCCCCGGTCGGAGGATCCCGTGGAGGACGTCCGCCTGGAGGAGGAGCTGCTCGCGGATCCCAAGGAGGCGTCGGAGCACGTGATGCTGGTCGATCTCGCCCGCAACGACGTCGGGCGGGTGTCGATCCCCGGCACGGTGACCGTGGCGCCCTACCGGACCATCGAGCGGTACTCGCACGTGATGCACATCGTCAGCGGTGTCCAGGGCGTGCTGAGGCCGGAGGTCGACGCGCTCGATCTGCTCGCGGCGACCTTCCCGGCGGGCACGGTCGTCGGGGCACCCAAGATCAAGGCGATGGACCTGCTGGACGCGCACGAGCCGATCCGTCGTGGCCTGTACGCGGGCACCCACGGCTACCTCGGCCACGATGGGCGGCTCGATCAGGCGATCGCCATCCGCTCCCTGGTGTTTCGGGACGGCGCATGCCGGGTCCAGGCGGGCGCGGGGGTCGTGGCCGACAGCGTGCCAGAGAAGGAGCACGACGAGGTGGTGGCCAAGGCCGCGGCGCTTCGGGCGGCGCTCGCGTTCGCGGCGGAGGGGCGCGTATGACCACGCCGCGGCTGCTGCTGATCGACAACTACGACAGCTTCACCTACAACCTCGCCCAGGCCTTCTGGTCTCAGGGGGCGGAGGTGGAGGTGGTGCGCCACGACGAGATCACCGTCGACGAGGCGCTCGCACGCACGCCCACCCACGTGTGCATCTCGCCGGGGCCGGGTCGTCCGGAAGACGCGGGCATCAGCATGGACGCCATCCGAGCCTTCCTGGGTCGGGTCCCCCTGCTCGGGGTGTGCCTTGGGCACCAGACGATGGCGGCCGCCACAGGGGGCCAGGTCCTGCGCGCGCCGCGCCTGATGCACGGCAAGTCCAGCCCTTGCTTCCACGATGGCCAGGGCCTGTTCGAGGGCCTGCCCAACCCGGTGGAGATCGGCCGGTACCACAGCCTGATCGTCGATCGCGCGACGCTGCCGAGCTGCTGGCAGCCGGTGGCGTACACCGACCGCGACGAGCTGATGGCGATGCGACACCGTGAGCACGCGGCGTTCGGCGTGCAGTTCCATCCCGAGAGCGTCCTGACCCCCGACGGCGACGCCATGCTCGCCCGGTTCCTCGCGGTGACCGCACCGTGAGCGAGGCCCGTCGGCTGCTGGAGACCTTGTGCGCCGGGGAGGACCTGGGCGAGGCGCGCGCCGCGGCGCTGCTGGACGTGCTCGTCGATCCCGCGGTCTCCGACACGGTCAAGGGAGGCCTGCTCGCCGCCTTGCGCACCAAGGGGGAGACGCCGGAGGAGGTGCGGGGCCTGGCCACGGCGATGCGGCAGATGGCGGTGGCGGTCCCCCTCGACGAGGGGAGCGGGGCCGTCGACACCTGCGGCACGGGGGGGGACGGCTCGGACAGCTTCAACGTGTCGACCGCCACGGCGCTGTTGGCGGCCGCGTGTGGGGTGCCCGTGGTCAAGCACGGCAACCGCAGCGTCAGCTCCCGCAGCGGCAGCGCCGACCTGCTCGCCGCGCTGGGGCTGCGGATGGACGAGGACCCGGCCACGGTGTCGGCGAGCCTGGTCGACACCCGGTTCGCCTTCTTGTTCGCGCCGGCGTTTCACCCGGCCACCGCGGCGGTCGTCCCCGTGCGGCGCGCGCTGGGCGTCCGCACGGTGTTCAACCTGCTGGGACCGCTCACCAACCCGGCCCGTCCGCCGTACCAGCTGCTGGGCGCCTGGTCGGCCGACGCGGCCCGCCTGATGGCCCACGCGCTCGCGGGCATGGGGGTCACGCGCGCGTTCGTGGTCCACGGGGAGCCCGGTTGGGATGAGGCCACGCCCTGCGGGCCGTTCCTTCGGCTGGACGTGCGGGACGGCGCGGTGGTCGAAGAGGTCCTCGATCCGCGGGACGACGGGTGGGGGCTGCCCCGCCACGCGCCGGACGCGCTGGCCGGTGGGTCGCCCGAGGACAACGCGCAGATGCTGCGCAACCTGTTCGGAGGCGCCCGCGGCGCGGTGCGCGACGCGGTGGTGCTCAACACCGCACTCGTCCTGGAGCTCACGGGGGAGGAGACCGACCGCCGGGCGGCCCGACAGCGGGTGGAGGACGTGCTGGATCGAGGCGGGGCGAGCTGGTTCCTGGAGCGCCTGGTCGCGCGCCACGCGGTGCGGACGCCATGAGCGGCGCCAAGGGCGACTTTCTCGACGAGATGGGGGCGGCGAGCTGGGCCCGTGTCCCCGAGGCCGTGGGGGTCCGTCGCCCGGCGCCCTCCCTGCGGTTGTCGGGGGCGTTCGACCTCATCGCAGAGGTCAAGCTCACGGCGCCGAGTGTGGGGCGCCTGGCCCTGCCCGCGGGCGATCGGGCGGCGTTCGTGGCGTCGCGCGCCCAGGCCTATGCGGCGGGTGGGGCGGCCGCGATCAGCGTCCTCACGGAGCCCACCCGGTTCGACGGGGCGTTGGCGGACGTGGCGGCGGCGGCGGCGGCGGTCGACGTCCCCGTGATGCGCAAGGACTTCCTGGTCGATCCCATCCAGGTCGCGGAGGCGGGCGCTGCGGGGGCCGGCGGCGTGCTGTTGATCGCGCGCATGCTCGACGACGCCGCGCTGGATGCGTGCCTGGACACGGCGGCCGCGCACGGGCTGTTCGTGCTGCTGGAGGCGTTCGACCAGGAGGACCTGCAGCGCGCGGGAGCGCGGGTCGACCGCTGGGCGCCCGATGCCCCTCCGCTGCTGGTCGGCGTGAACACGCGGGACCTGTCCACCTTGCAGGTCGACCCAGACCGGCTGGCGGCGTTGGCCTCCTCGCTTCCCATCGGGGCGCCGGGTGTGGCGGAGAGCGGCCTGGTGTCCCCCGAGGATGCCGCGCGGGTGCGGCGTCAGGGCTACGCGCTGGGGCTCGTGGGCTCGGCCCTGATGCGGTCGGACAATCCCGAGGGCTTGGTGCGGGCCCTGGTGGCGGCGGGGCGCGGCTCGTGATCGTCAAGCTGTGCGGTCTGCCGGACCTGGAGGCGCTGCGTGGTGCGGGGGCGGCCCGGCCGGAGGCGGTGGGGTTCGTGCTGGCGCCCTCGGTGCGGCAGGTCGCGCTCGAGACGCTGCCCGGGCTGCTGTCCGCGGTCCCCTACGACGTCGAGCGGTGGGCGGTGTTCGGCGACGTCGATCCGGACGCCGTGCGGGCGCTGGAGGGCCTGGGCCTGACCGGGGTGCAGGGGCACGTGGGCTGGGATGGAGCAGGCTTGCCGGCAGGCATGGCCTTCCTTCCGGTCTACCGTGACCACGAGGGACTGCTCGACACCCTGCGCGACGATGGGTTCGACGGTCGGATCCGGGCGGTCCGGGGATTGCGGGGGGCGTTCGTGGTGGACGGTGCCCAGGGGGGCGGACGGGGACAGCCCGTGGATCGGCAGCGTGCGGCGGCCGCTTCCCAGCTCGGGCCGCTCGTGCTCGCGGGCGGGCTCGACCCCGACAACGTCGCCGACGCCGTGCGCGCGGTGCGGCCGTATGCGGTGGACGTGAGCAGCGGCATCGAGCGTGCGCGCGGGGTGAAGGATCCGGCGCGGATGCGGGCGTTTGCCGAGGCTGCCCGGGCAGCGGCCCGCGGGGAGTGACCGGGCGCCCGGGGGCGCTGCGGCGTACGGAGCGATCGCAGCGAGGAGGCCGGACGATGGTGTGGGTGCGCCGCGGCGTGGAAGCGATCGCGGGGTTGGTGGCGATCGGGGTGCTGGTGTCGGCGCGGGCGGGCGCGGCCCACTGGAACGTGCTGATCCTGCTGTGGATGGTGGGGCTGCCGATCCAGCTGGTCGCGGTGATGGTCTGGGCCCTTCGGCGATCGATCGTGTCGCCCAAGGCGTTCTCGCCGTGGCAGTGGGCCTCGGTGGGGATCTGGGTGGCGGCCTCGATCGTCTCGGGCCTGGCGGTCCAGCGGGCGATGGTCCCCGTGCAGTTCAGCCCGGACGAGCTGGTCGAGCTGCGATCCGTGATCGCGCTGATGTCGTTGGCCTGGATCGGGCTCGCGTTCGTCCACCGCACGGAGCCCCGGTGGATGGGCAACGCGGTGGCGGTGGTGGCCCTGGCCTTGTTCGGACGGGACCTGGTGTGGGAGGCCTGGCCTCCGCACCAGGAGGCGGTCGCGCTCCGGTCGCCCTTCGAGGTGGATGCGTACGTGTTCCACGGGGGCCAGACGCCGCTGCTCAACCACCACGCCGTGCTCCAGCAGCAGCACCATGCGCTCGACCTCGTCGTGCTCCGCAACGACCGGGATGTCGATGGACCCGCCGACGCCCTGGAGAGCCACGCGTGCTGGGGCGTGCCGCTGGTGGCGCCGGCCAAGGGCACGGTGGTGGCGGCCGTCTCCGATCGGCCGGACAACCCCATCGGGGAGACGGACACCGATCAGATCGTCGGAAACCACGTCATCCTGGAGATCGCGCCGGATCGGTACCTGCTGCTGGCCCACCTTCAGCAGGACAGCGTGGCGGTGTCGGTGGGCGACCCGGTGGACGCAGGCGAGCTGCTGGGACGCTGCGGCAACTCGGGCAACACGAGCGGTCCGCACCTGCACCTGCAGCTGATGACCAAGCCCACGTTCTCGAACGCCGACGACGACCTGTTCACCGTCCCGATGGCGCTGCCCACCCCAGACGGTCCGCGCCCTCCCACGCGCGGCGACACCCTCCTGGGCGCGCCCGCGGAGTAGGGCTCAGGTGGCGGGCTCGGGTGGTCCCCAGGGAGGGACGGCGCCCAGCGGGACTGGGAACGGCATCCGGACGTCGACCATCATCGTGACCCGCCAGGCCTCGCCGTCCAGGTTGTGGGCTTGGTGGGGGGCGCGGATGTCCATCAGCCGGGCGGTGCCCTCGTCCCAGTACGCCCGCTCGTGGGGCGGCAGCGTGAGCCCGAGGTGGGCGCGGATCACGTCGTCGTCCCGGAAGTCCTCGTGCAGGTGGATCTCCATCCCGGGGGCGAGGCGCAGGAAGCCACCGATGATCAGGCCGTCGATCCCGTCGAGGACGGCCGCGGTGCGCGGGGCGAGGACCCGGTTGGCGGCGAGGTCGACGCCGGGGAAGTCCTGCTCCCACTGGCCGAGGAACAGCGGACAGGCCTCCCAGTGCGCCGCGTACCCCCCCGCGTTCGGCATGGGGGCGAAGGCGGTGTCGGGCAGGGCCTCGTACTCCTCGCGGAACGTGGCGGCGTGGGCTTCCAGCGCGTCGAGGAACGAAAACCGGGCGCGCTGCTCGGCGTGGGACATCGGGGATGGGGGTGTGGGGGCCTCGTCGGACACGGCCACCTCCTGTCAGGGCACCCAGACTGTCGCATGGCGCGGGCGCGGGCGCGATAGGGCGTGACCAGGAAGGTTGCCGTGGGTGAGCCCAAGAGCCGAGCGATGCCGTGTCAGGAAGACGGCGCGCTGCACCAGTTCATGATGGCCGACCCGGCGCGTCAGGTCCAGATGCTGCGCGCGTGGCGGCTCCCCGAGGCGGTCGCGGTCGTCGTGGTCAACGCGTGCGCGAACCAGTGCTTCTTCTGCGCGCAGCCGGGCACGATCTCCGTTCGGCCCGACGACATCACGCCGTGGGCGCGCATCGAGGCCCAGCTTGGCGGGCCCCGTCCTCCCGAGGTCACCCGCCTGATGATCGGCGGGAACGAGCCCACCCTGCATCCCGAGTTCGAGCGCCTGATGGCCGGTGCCGCCCCGGCGGGATTCACCGAGATCGACCTGATGACGTCTGGGATGGCGCTCGCGGACGAGGCCAACCTGACGCGGTGGATCGGGCAGGGCCTGTCGAGCGTCGCCGTGCCGCTGTACGCCGCCGATGCCGCCCTGCACGACGAGATCACCGGGGCGGTCTGCTTCGACACCATCACCGCCGGGCTCGACGCCGCGCACGCCCG
>JAUHWK010000143.1 GCA_030424555.1 bacterium
CTTCGCTGAACATGTCGCCGATGTCGACGGACAGGATGCCGAGGGCGTCTCGACGCCGCCAGAACTGGGCCTGGCTGATCGCCGACAGGCCCCACCGGGTGTCGGGAAAGTACATGTGTCCCTGGTGGAAGGGAACGTCCGACGCGAAATAGTACTGTACGCCGGTGAAGGTGCGGAACGGGCTCGAGGCATCCTCGCCCTGGTTGCCGATGATGTGAGGGAGAAACGGACCGTGGTCCTTGACCTCCTTCTTGGCGTCGGTGCTCAGCTTTGCGTTCCATGCCCACAAGGTCGAGAAGGGACGTTCGGCGTGCTCAGGCGTCCACCTCTTGATGTCGTCCTTCCCCAGCTCGGCGAGGAGATCCGCCTTCAAGGCCAGGGCGTCGCCGTCGCCGACCGCGGCATCTTCCTCGACGCCTTGGATCCATCGGAAGAACCAGTCGAGTGGTGTGGCGAGCACGTAGTATGTCGGCCGGGTGATGCGGTCGTCTGGGTCATCCGCGCTGAGTTGGTTGAACGCGGGCGTTGCCTTCGGCGTGCTGCGATCTCGAGGGCCGCGGGGAAGTGGGTTGGGATCGGGGACGGCGTCGTCCCCACCTGCCCACTTCGGTTCCCACTCCGCCGCGCGGCCCTCACCCGCGGGCTCCACTGGCTTGAAGCCCGTGAGCGTACCCTGGTAGAACCGAACGCCCCGGGACTCCAGGTAGGCCTTCCAAGGGACGAACCAGGCGGAGGTGGTCGGACCGTTGAGGGTCATGTCCGTGGCTTCTCCCATCCCGAGCTGGTCCAACAACAGCTGGACAGAGATGTTGCCGTAGGTGCGTGCGTCCATCTCGTGCTCGGCCATCGCCACGAGTGCCTGGGAGCTGGCCTTGAGCTGGTCCTGAAACCCTTCGCTGTACCGATCGGCCCCGACGAAGTGCGCCCAGGTTCCCTGGGGGGCCTGATCTCTGACCTCCTGGGATTGCATTGGGGTGCCCTGGACGAACGTGTCGGGGGTGGACCACCGGTCGCGGCGATCCGTACACGCGGTCATCCACTTGAGCACCTTGTACTGGTACCGGAGGAGGTCGGACTCCTCAAAATGGAGCCGCGACATCATCAAGTCCATCGTCTCCTTGAGCTCCGACAAGGAGGTGGGCCGCCGACGATGGAACTTTGCCATCGGGATCCCGTCGCCGAGTCCGAGCGCCATGCGCGTGGTGGGACGAAGGTTGTCGTACACCGTCCGTTCGCTCTCCTCGAGATCGTTCTGGATGGTCTCGCCGCGATGATCCACCTTCGACAGCTGGAACAGCGGGGTGCGCTTCATGGTGTCGAACAAGTGGCGGTAGAAGCTTGGGAAGAACCGGTAGCCGTGCTCTCCAGCAACGACGTTCGGGTCGCCCCGCTTCACCACGAAGGCAACCTCCTTCTCTTCGATCTTCGGGTCGTCTTCCACATCGAAGTTGGAAAGCATCTCATCGACGGACGGTCCCCGGGGGTCGCCCTTCTCGTCGGGAAAGAAGGTGCGGAGCCGCTCCATGGGGTCGTCGTATCCGACTGCCGACAGACGAATCGTCGTCCGATCGTCGATGGCGCGTACCACGTGCTCCAGGAACGATTGCTTCTCTTCGTCGCTTGTGGGGACCGGTCGCCAGGTGATGACTGGCTCTGCGATGGGAATGTCGGGACCCGCCCCGGTGGGCGTTGGAAGCACGGCCCACTGGGTCTTGGCGATGCCGCCCACGGCGGGCTCGTCCTGCGAGAAGTCGTCTGATGTTCCGGTGCCCCGCTCCTTCTCGACGACTTGAACCGCGAATCCTCGCTCCACCAGCTCGTGGGCAACCGACAGTCCCGTGATGCCGCCGCCGATGACGGTGACGACCGGTGCAGGAGGGCATTCCTTTGTGCCACGAACCCAGGGCTTCTGGTATGGACGGTGCCGATCGCCGGTTGGTCCGCAGGATCCGTTGGTGCGCCCCTCAGCCATACTGCCCCCCTTCACGTTCAGACGTGTCGTGCTGCCCCCCCATGGGACGCGCAGGGACCGTATCAGGGGTCCACGAGCCGGTGAAGGAGTTCTTCGAATCCTTCGGTGCGAACGGCGCCATGGAGGAACCAGGACATCGCGTCGCGGGCGGCGTCCAGGGCATCGGGTGGCGCGCGCAGGTGGAGGCTGCAGTCGTCGAGGGCGTCGACGAGGTGGAGGTCGCCGTCGGCGAGGGCGTGCAGGGTGTGGCGGGTGCTGCGGACCTCGACCACGGTGCCGTCCGACGGAGCGCCTTCGCGCAGGGCGATGCGGGATCCGGCGGTCTGGATGGTGACGCGCTCTTGCGCGATGTCGAGCGCGATGCGGACGGGGCCGAGCGCGTCGATCACCCCGCGATGGTGGATGGGCTGGGCGCGCAGGCGGTCGAACGCCTCCTGCAGCAGATCGATCAAGGGCTCAGCCACGCACGAACTCCAGGACCGCGGGCCCGGTGAGGGAGACGTCCTCGCCCCCGACCCGTCCCTCGACCCGCATGCGCGCGTCGCACTCGTGGATGGCTTGGGTCCCGCGGGGATCGGTCTCGCTGGGGATGACCACGGACAGCACGTCCTCGATCGTGGCTTCGCAGACCAGGTGGTCGCCCTTGCCGCGCGCCGTGACGGTGAGGGTTCGTGGGATCCCGAGCGCGCCCCCTGGCCGCAGCAGGCGCGTGACGCGGGGGACGCACAGCGGGCGGGCGACCCGGGTCTCGCCGGCGGGCGCGTAGGTGACCTGGGACTCCAGGAAGAGCTGGTGGTACCGGCTCCCTCGCCACAGGAACAGCCCGAGGCTTCGGGTGCGGGCGAGGTGGCGGTCGGAGACCCGGCTGAACACCAGGCTCCAGGGGTTGTCCGGGTCGTCGGGGACGGCGAAGCCCCACTCCCACGCGAAGTCGCCGCCCCAGGCGAACCGGCCCCAGTTGTGGTCGTGGTAGCAGGCGGCGCCCTGAAGGCGGTGGGTGCGGCCCCCGCTGTGGACCGTCCCGGAGGCCACGCACCGGGGGAACACCAGCCACTGCACCCGATCGGCGGCGGAGAACGGCAGCCGGCTGGTGGCGGAAGGACGCGTGACGGGCACGACCCGGAGGTCGACCGACACGTCGCGGAGGGCGCACCGCATCCGGATCCGCCAGGCGGTGCCGTCCCAGTCCAGCGCGTGGTCCCCGAGGCGCAAGGGAACCCGACCCGCGGCCCACTCGGCGTCGCTCAGGGGGACGCGCTCGACGTCGCCGTCCCACGAGGGGTCGCCGACCAGCAGGGTGGCCCGGGGAACCATGGAGCCCGGAGGCCCTTCGCCTGGCTGGGCCTCGGTGAAGCTCCAGTTGATGATCACGCGGACGTCTCGGGTGACGACGACGAAGTGCGTCCACTCCTTCCAGCCGCCGCGCTCGTGCTCCAGGCGTGGACCGCCCCGCAGGAAGTCGGTCTGGACCACCGCCTTGGCGAGGGTGGCCTGCTCGCGCTGGCCCAGGGCCTCCCGCAGCCAGGGTGCCGTCATCGGAGCTGATCCGTCGTCATCGAAGCAAGTCGGTCGGGAGGGGCTCGTCGTCGGCGGGGGCATCCTGGGGCGTGTCGCCGGGGGACGACGTGAGCTGGGCCTCGACGCCCACCCATCGACGGCGAACGGCGATCAGCCCGAGGAGGGCGTCGCGCAGGGGGTCGTCCTCGGCCACGCGATCGGGACGGGCGGTCGGGGTGCGGGCGATCGTCTCCAGGACCCGATCGGCCCGGTGCCGGGTCGCGATCACCCCGAGCACGAGGTGGAGGAAGGGGTCGACCTCGTCGAACGCGGGGGCTTGGGTGGACAGCAGATCGCTCATCGGTCTGGATCGTCCATCGCCTGGAAGCGCTCGATCAAGGCGGTCAGCTGGGGGTTGGACGCGGCCTGCATCATGGCGTCGAGGAAGGTCGTGGGCAGGATCGACGGGGGATCCTCCTGCAGCATCTCGGCGGTGGTCATGTCCCACACCACCCGGGCATCGCGGAGGACCTGGCTGTCCTGCAGCCGGGCCTTCCACGCGCGCCCGTCCTCGGTGGACGCGAACCGCCGGCCCTCGGCGACCAGGGCGGAGAACAGGGCCTGGGCGGCGACGGGGTGCCGCAGCATCTGCAGCCGGGCTTCACGCAGCCAGGCGAGGACCTCGTCGTCGCGGCGTCGGACGACCGCGTGGGGGACGCGTCGGCTCATGGGCTGTCGACCGCCTCGAGCAGGCGGATCTCCATCCACACCTTGAGGACCGGCTCGTCGTCGGCGAGCACGTCGACGTCCAGCTCCAGGGTCTCCCCGGGCTGGCCATGCAGCGCGCGGCCATCCACCCGCATGGTCACGCGGACCCGGGCATCGGGGTCGAGCGTGGGACGGGGCGGGTCGAACGCGATCGGGACCCAGGCCGCGTCGTCGGTCCCGAGGCGTCGGGTCTCGGACGGACGGAACGACAGCCGCGCGGTGCGGCCGAGGCCGTTCGTGACGTCGAACCGGCCAGAGGCGACCTGGTCGATCGGCGCCTGCACCACCACCTGCTGCTGGGCGACGGCGTCTGCCCGGCGACCGGCGGAGGACGTGGTGTCGGCACGGAGGCCGTCCAGCAGGCGGTCGGTCACGCGGGCTTCCTCGGCGAGGCGCTTCTCGGCCTTTGCGAAGTGGTCGCGGGCGGTCGAGTAGAGGTCCTCGGGACGGGATTCCCGCGCGGGAGCGGGTGGGTCGGTGCGAGCGCCCGGCGCCAGCGCGTGGAGGACCCGCTTGCGGGCCGCCTCGGGGGAGCCGTCGCCCGCGGCCTCGGCGAGGAGCCGAGCCCAGTCCTCGGGGTCGCGCCGGGCGACCAAGGAGGTGAGCTTGCCGAGATCGAGGCGGGACTTCATCGGGCACGCTCCAGGACGTAGGTGACGATCTCATCGAGGAAGGCGGTGTGGACCCCGGGGGCGAGCCACGGGCGACACTGATCCAGGATGTGGCCGGCGCGCGCGATGCGACGCACGGCGACCTGGCGAGCGTACTCGATGCTCCCAGACCGATCCATCAGGGCCAGCAGCCGGTCGACGTCCGCCGCGGTCTTGGTGGGCGTGCCCTCGGGCACCGACGGCGAGGGACGGGGCCGCGCCAGCACGGACTCGGCCCAGGCGCGCTCCGCGGGATCGCTGTGGCGCAGGGCGTGCAACAGCATCAGCGTGCGCTTGCCCTCCCACAGGTCGCCGGCGTGCTCCTTGCCCATCGCGTCGGCGGTGGTGGTGATGTTGAGCAGGTCGTCCTGGATCTGAAACGCGGCCCCCACGAGCAAGGCGAACCGTCCGAGCTTGGCGACGCGGGCGGGGTGGGGGTCGCCCGACAGCCGGGCACCGGCCGTGATCGGGGCGATGAACGAGTACCAGCTGGTCTTCTTGTGGACCATCCGGAGGTAGTCGGCGTCCTGCAGATCCCAGACGTTGTCCCGGATCCACTCCAGCTCCATCGCCTGCCCCTCGGCGGTCTCCCGCGCCATCCGCACCACGATGCGCAGGACGGCGAGTGCGGGCCCCAGCCCGACGTCCTCGACGTTGTCGAGCAGGGGCTGCAGGGCCAGCGCGAGCATGCCATCCCCGGTGTTCATGGCGATGGGAATGCCCAGCTCGCGGTGCATGGTGGGGCGGTGACGGCGAAGCTCGCTGTCGTCTTCCACGTCGTCGTGCAGCAAGAACGCGTTGTGGAACATCTCCAAGGAGACGGCGGACCCGAGCGCGCGATCGGGCGTGCCCCCCAGCGCGCCGCAGGCCGCCACGGTGAGGGCCGGTCGGAGGCCCTTGGCGTCGCGCATCGGGTAGTCGAGCATGCGCTCGTACAGCCGCCCGGTGTGGGCGCTGTCCTTCGGGACGAGGGCCGTGAGGCGATCCTCCACCCGCGTCCGCACATCCTCGAGGTACTGCCGCAGCAGGCCCATGTTCCCCCCGATGCGGACCATAGCGTCCCCGGAGGAGGGGGGCTCAGCGGGGGAGGGGGTGGCCCGGATCCTCGGCGTGGCGGGCCACGAACAGCGTGAACGGGGTGTCCTCCAGCGCCCAGCCGTCGTCCGTCCAGTGGCGCAGGCGCGCGTCGGGAACGGGGATGTCGACCGTGCCGGTCTCCCCGGGATCCAGGGCGATCGGGGCGAACCCGACCAGCCACCGGTCGGGGCGGTCGAGGGCGGAGTCAGGGGCGGAGGCCCACACCTGGACGGTCTCGATGCCGGCAGTCTGACCGGTGTTGGAGACCGTGGCGCGCACCGTGTCGCCGTCCAGGGTGGCGTCGTCCCACGAGAACGTGGTGGACGACAGGCCGAACCCGAATGGGAACCGCGCGGGCGTGCCCTGGCGGGCGAGGTGCTGGTGCCCGTGCCATCGGTCGTACGTGACGGTGAGCGAGGTGTTGTCCCAAGGCGGCAGGTGGGCGTCGTCGGCAGCGAAGCTGACCGGGAGCCGTCCGGAGAAGCCGACCTCTCCAAGCAGCAGGCGGGCGATCGCGTGGCCCCCCTGCGACCCCGGGTACCAGGCCATCACCAACCCCTCGACGCCGTCGACCCACCCCGACACGTCGATCGCCGACCCGCCCTGCATCACGACGACCACCCGGTCGTGGCGGGCGGTGAGGGCGGTGATCAAGGCCACGTCGGCGTCCGACAGGCCCGTGCCCTCCCGGTCCCCGGCGCCGATCAACGACTCCCCTTCGTCGTCGGCGGTGAGGCCGACGACCGCGATCACGGCGTCCAGGGTGTCCAGGGTGTCGTGCTCCTCGGGATCGAGGGTGTCGCCGAGCACCACCAGGTCGTCCACGCGTGGCGTGAGGCCTTCCAGGACGGTCACGACGTCGGACGGGGCCACGTCGCTGCTGCCGGTGTCGCCGTGGTTGTCGGCGTCGTGCAGCGCACCGACCAGGCCGAGGCGGGCGGTGGGGGACAGGGGCAGGGCGTCCTGGTCGACGAGGAGCACGGCCGCCCGCTCGGCGACCTGCTGCGCCAGGGCGAGGTGCTCGGGCGTCTCGCGGGCTGCGGGATCGGCGACCGCGGGGGCGGTGTCGACGTCGAAGCAGAACCGAGCCCGCAGCAGACGACGCACGGCGAGGTCGATCCGAGGCTCCGCGTCGGCGTCGGTGGCGGCCAGATCGAGGAGCGGCCCGCCGTAGTGGTTGGGACCGGGCATCTCGAGGTCGAGGCCCGCGGCGAGGGAGGGGGAGGTCGAGCGTGTCCCGAACACCCAGTCCGACTCCACGAACCCCTGGAAGTTCCATTCGTCCTTGAGGATCGTGTGGAGGAGGTGGTCGTTCTCGGCGGCATACGTGCCGCGGACGCGGTTGTACGCACTCATCACCGAGGCGACGTGGGCCTCTGAGACGACGCGCCGGAAGGCCGGCAGGTACACCTCGCGGAGCGTGCGCTCGTCCAGCGCCACAGAGACCTCGAACCGGGTGTCCTCGATCGAGTTCACCGCGAAGTGCTTGACCGAGGCCATGACGTGCTGCTGGGCGCCGTCGACGAACGCGATGCCGAGCTCGGCGAGGTGGTGTGGGTCCTCGCCGTACGTCTCCTGGGCGCGTCCCCACAAGGGGTGACGCAGGACGTTGACCGTGGGGGCGAGCAGGACCTCCGCGCCCGCGGCACGCGCCTCCCGTCCCATGGCCGCGCCGACCTCCCGCTCCAACGCGACATCCCAGGTGGCGCCGCGGGCGATCCCGACGGGGAAGGCGGTGGCGGGTCCGACGGCCGCACTGACCCCGCGGGGGCCGTCCACCATGCGCACCGGGGGAATGCCGAGGCGCTCCACCCCGGGTGCGGGCCACAGGCCGTCGACCGCCGCGCCCGTGCCCGCCATCAACGTGACCTTCTCCTCCAGCGTGAGGTCTGCGAGCAGCTCGTCGAGCCGTGCCTCGATCGTGTCCGCCTGGGACGGACAGTAGGCTTCGAGGGCGTCTCGGCGATCGTCGACCGGGTTGGTGGCGGGGTCCTCGGCGAGGGGCGTGCAGGCGCACAGCAGCCAGACGGCGGCGAGACGGGGCGGGTGCATCGGGACCTCGACGGGAAGGGCGGGAGCGTAGCCCAGGGGATTGGCGGGGGAGGGTGTGAACCCCCATGCCGGGGGCCCGGGGTGCTTGACCGTGTGACTCATGGGTCATATGACTGCGGAGTCATGGAGCGGACGTGCCCAAGCCCACCTTCCACAACCTCCCGGCCGACAAGCAGGCTCGCATCCTGGATGCGGCGGTCGACGAGTTCGCGGCCATGCCGTACGCCAAGGCCAACCTGGATCGGGTGGTCGCGGCGGCCGAGATCTCCAAGGGGAGCTTGTACCAGTACTTCGACGGCAAGTCGGACCTGTACCGGCACCTGCTCACGGTCCACCTGCCGGCGGCCAAGCTCGGGGCGATCGCGGGGGCAATGCCCGATCCGTCCGCGCCGGTGTGGGACCAGTTCGAAGCGGCGTTCAAACCCGCGATTGGCGATACCGACATGCAGCATCTCGCCTTCGGGCAGTTCGTCGCGCTTCTTGCCCTGGACGACGAGCAGGTTCTGCTGCGCGGTAATATCGATATCCTGCGCGCGGAAACCGGCAACGGCAAGGGTGATGCGGTATTCATCATCGCCGCGGCGTTCGATGTTGAAGGGCGGGTAATTGTCGCCACCGCTGTTGCGATGCTGCTTCTCGAGCAGGTCGAA
>JAUHWK010000670.1 GCA_030424555.1 bacterium
GATCTCGGCGGCTGGGTACAAGAACGCCGCGGCGTACACCACCGTGCCGATCACGACCCACACCCAGCGCGCACCGCGCAGGCCCACCAAGCCCGCCATCATCAGCGGCGCGAACCAGCCCAGTCCCGTGTCCGCTCCGAACCCGCGGATGTACTTCCACCCAGCGCCCCAGTGGAAGGGCGCCCAGTTCCGGACCCCGAGCTTGGCGTAGTAGGTGTTGGGGAACACCCACGAGAAGTAGCTGTACCGCACGAGCTGGTAGGCGAGGAACGGCCCGAAGAACGCGAGCAGCCACACCAAGGTGGGCTTGATGCCCCGGCCGTTTCCGACCGAGAGCACCATCCACACAAACCCGCCCAGCGCCGCGTACATGATGCCGTCGGGACGGGTGCAGGCGAGCAGCAGGTACCACACGGCGGCCCATGGGAAGCCACCCCGGCGCCCCTCCACCACCGTGCGCCACATCCCGCCCGCGAGCAGGAACGTGAACAAGGGGTTCTCCAGCCCGGCCGCGTTGTAGAACGCAAAGGTGGGGCTGGCGGCGAGGATGATCGGGGCGATCTGCGGGGCCCAGGAGGTGTCGTCGTCGATGACGTCCTCGGTGAGCTTCCACATCAGCACGAGCGAGCCCACGCTGAACACGATGGCCATCAGCTTGCTGGACCACCACCCGTCGATCCCGACCAGGTGGAACAGGGTCATCAACGCGACCCAGGTGGGGTTGCTGTAGCCCTCGATGCGCTCGCCGCCCGGGAACGCGACCAGGCCGTCTCCCTCGGCCCAGTTGCGGGCGTAGGCGAAGGAGATCGCGGCGTCCTCGACGTACCAGTCCCACAGCCGCCACTCGAACGAGCGAATCGCCCACCCGTTGAGTTGGACCGACGGCCCCAGCTGGTGGATGATCGCCCCGATCGCGGCGATCACCAGCACCACGGCCGTGGCGATGCGCCGTGTGCGCGCCGCGCGTGCGTCCGCCTCCTGCTCCATCGTCTGCTCCGTCCCGTCGTCCGAGCCCATTCCCCGGGGTTCTACCCGGTCGACCCTCCGACCGCGACCAGCCTCAGCGCCGCCGTCGCCGGGTACCGGGCGGCAGTCCCAGCGCCTTGCGCCATCGCTCGCGGCTTCGCTGCATCCGACGCTGCCGGTTCCTCCCCGCCCACAGCTGCGTGATCGCCGACCAGCTCACGTCCTCGGGACGCAGGCGGTCCAGCACCACCAGCTTGGCCGCCCGACGGGCCCGCGCCAGCTCCGGGTCGTCGTCGTCGCGCTCGGGGAGCAGGGACACCAGCCGCGCGGCGAGCATCCACCGGCGCGCCTCCACGGCCGCCCGGCACGCCTCCACCAAGCTCGCCTCGTCGGCCCCATGGTCACGCCAGCGGGCGACGAAGGCCTCCTCCGACACGGAGTCCCGGTCCGGAAGCAACCCCGTGTCGGACGGATCGTCGGTCATCACATCGTCTTGTTGACGGCCGCGCCCTCGGACGCCGCCTTGCGCGCCGCCATCTGCTTCTTCATCTCGTCGAGCTGCTGCCGGGCGCTGGCGTCCTTGGCCTTGGCCTTGATCTTCGCGAGCGTGGCGTCGAGGCCGTCCCCTTGGATCTCCGCGCCGACATCGGCCTCGGCCTTGAGCTTGGAGATCGAGCTGCGGACGGTGTCGAGGGCCTGGACATCGGCCTCG
>JAUHWK010000671.1 GCA_030424555.1 bacterium
ACCCGGGCCTGGGGTTTGCCCATGCCAAGGAGCCGGGGTATTTCTACCACCTGTCGGTTGATCCCGGCTGGCTGAGCCTTGAGGCCCGGGCGCGCCGGGCGGCCGAGGTCTATCTGGTGCGTGGCCTGGCCCGCGCCCGGCCCGAGACCCTGCCCGACCGGATGACCTGGATCGCCCGCTACCTGCGCCCCGAACCGGTGGACGATGCCTGGTTCCTGTCGCTCTTCCCCGACGATCCCGCGCTGCGCTGGCGGTGCGACTTCTCGAACCTGCATGCGCTCTTGCCCGAAGTGGCCTGGCGCGAGATCGCCGCCGAACGCCACGCGACCCGCGGCCGAGGGCTCGAAGAGCACGTGGACGTTCTCGGCGGGGCGACGGAGCGCCGACGCTACCCCGTCGGCGAGTCGGCGCGCGATCGCGGCCCTTGCCTGGACCGGCGGCAGGTCGGCGCGGCGCCCTTGCAGATCGGCCCACCACTCCTCCGAGGGCACCAGGAGGTACAGCTCCACCCGCCGAACCCGCGCGATCGCATCCAACACCGCCAGCCAGTAGGGTGGAAGCGCGGCCAGCCCGAACAGGCGCAGGGGAGGCCCGGGCGGAAGGGTGCCGGACGCGAGCGCTTCCGCGATCCGATCGGCCCGGTGCGGCACGTCGAGGTGCTGCTGGACCGCCTGCCACCACACGGGCTGCCAGGCGGTGTCGTCCTCGGCGCCCTCCCGCGATCCCGCCGACCACGCCGTGGCCAGCTCGGGCCGGTAGGTGACGTAGCGATCGAACAGGTCGGCCACCGCCCGGGCGATCGACCACGTGCGGGCCCCGACCACCCCACGCACGACCTCCTCCCCCCCGAGGTAGCCGACGACCGGGGCCATGCGCGGGTCTCCAGCGAGCACGGGCAGGACGTCGATCAGCGCCCACACCAGGCGATCGGGCGACCAGGGATCCCCTGTCTTCGGGTCCCACCCCAGCGCCATGTCGAGCGCGGTGGCGGGGAACGGAAACGCCACGTGGGCGCAGATGCCCAGCGCAGGATGCTCCGCCAAACAGTGCCGGAGGTGACGCTCCATGCCCCGGCTGCCGACCGCCACCTGCAGCGGTGCGAACGGATCCTCCGGCACATCGGCCGCCAACGCCTCGCCCAGGGCCCGCGTGAGGACCTCCAGGCGGTTGCTGCGCCAGACCACGACCTGTGACACCCGACCTCCCCCACGCACCCGTGGCGTCGCCCCCGAGGGGTAAGCGCCCCCCCACCCGGGATCGACCCCAACCCGGACACCCTCTGTCCGGATCGCCGAGAGATCCCGTCAGGAACCACCTCCTGGAAGAAGCGGCGCGGACCCCTTGAGCCCCTCGGACGGTCCCAATACGGCGGTCTTGGTGGAGGGTAGACATGACGCGGATCGCCACGTCGACAGGGTGGCTGGTGGGCCTCGTGACGGCCTTCGTGGTGGGGATGGTCGCGACCCCCTTGCACGCCCACGCGGGGGGCCTCGACACCCACGTCCGCACCTGGCACTTCCCGTCCGGCTTCACGGTGGCGCTGCTTCGGGACGATCGGTTCCCGGTGGTCCGCGCCGCCCTCGGGGTACGGATCGGCAGCGCAGACGCCCCGGATGGCAAGGGCGAGCTGTCCCACTTGCTGGAGCACGTCGCCTTCAGCAGCGCGTGGGGCGATCT
>JAUHWK010000672.1 GCA_030424555.1 bacterium
GCGACGGCACCCTGCGATCCGGGATGACGGTCGCGACGGTGGCGTTCGGGTCCGGGTTCACCTGGGGGGCTGCGCTCATCGACTGGTAGCGAGGAGGGGCCAGGCCCTCACCGCAGCCGCGTGACCTGCAGGCCGATGGTGTGCACCCCCGGCTTGTCGCCCACCACGATGCGGTACACCCGGGCGTCGTCGTCGCTGACGAACAAGACATCGCCGGGCGTGATCTCCACGGCCTGGTGTCCGCTCGCACGCGGGACCGATCGGGGATTCGTGAGCGCCTCGTCGTCGAAGAAGCCTGGCGTCGCGTACGCGTACGACCGCAGCGGGAGGCCCTCGGCGTCGGTGGGGATGTCCTCGGGGGTGACGAACCACAGCTCGTCGACCTGCCGCGTGGTGTCGCGGACGTACACGAGGTCTGGCGCGCCCCGGCCGTTCTCGGTGAGCGCTGCGGCGAGCTCCTCGAGCACGGTGGGATCCTGTGCCAGGTTGTGGGCCACCGCCTCCGCCAGAGCCTCCGACGAAAGGCCGATCGGGACGTCCCGCAGCGTGAGCGCGATGTCGGCGCCTCCCTCGGGCAAGCCGCCGTCGTGCAGGCGGACCTGGGCGATCTCGGAGACCAGCTCCCACACGTACACGGGGGGCGGCGGCGACCCGAGGCCGTTGAACGTCGAGAACGTGGCCCAGCCCGTGGCGTCGATGCAGCCCCGGAACGCCTCGGTGCCGGTGGCGAGATCGTAGGCGATGCACCGCTCTCCCGCGGACGCCAGCGTGCGGTACCCGGCCTCGGCCGCGATGGACTCGAACACCCACGGATCCAGGTCCCACACGGACGATCCGCCCTTGGGCGCGGGATCGCGTGCCGTGCCCGCTGGGTGGAACAGGGCGTCCTCCTGGACCCGCAGCGACAACGCGGTGAGCGCGGGTTCCGGCACCAGTCCGTCGATCCGCAGCCAGTCCGGGCGATCGGTGGGGAACAGCGTGTCGATCTGGGCGCGGGTGCTGGTGACGGCTGCCTGGCTGACATCGGTGAGGTCCACGCCGCGCATCGGGAGCGCGTTGCCGTCGACCTGCACGGCCATGGCAAAGCCCGGTCCCAGCACGTCGATCGCTTCGGCGTCGACGTCCTCGATGGCGCCAGGATGCTCCCGCCCATCCTCGGTGAGGGCGGGACCGTACCGCACCGGGAGATCGCGAAAGCCCCGCACGATGTCCCCGAGCGAGATCGGCAGGTGGTTGGGCGTCACGGGCCACAGGCCATCGGGGTGATCGGCGTCGATCCGCCCGGGACGGGTCTTGAGGTGGGGGTGGGTGCCGAACAAGGACTCGACCACCACCTCGGTGACGACTGCCGGGGACAGGATCTCGTCCGATGGCGCCACCGCGAGCAGCTCGGCGAGCGCGTGGGCGGGGGGGATCCCGATCGCCCCGGCCACACCGACCAGCTCCTCGAGGACGGTGCCCTTCAGAGTGACGTTGTCGGGCGTGGTGCGCAGCAGGGTCCGCATGTTCTGCGCGCTCACGGGGAGCGCTCGGGCGTCGCGCGAGGGCATGTCCCGCAGGATGCCGAGGGCGTTGTCGACCAAGGGCGCGAGGTCGAGGTCGAGCAACCACACCCGATCGAGGACATCAGGGGGGACGGTCGCGAGGCGCTCGAGGTCGATACGCTCCTCGAACCC